>CAZSPW010000035.1:0-9299 GCA_964608575.1 uncultured Burkholderiaceae bacterium
GCTGGCGGCTGGGAGGAGGAACGCTGGTACGCGCTGTTTCAGCAAGCTGTGGTGCTAGAGCGCATAGCCGCTGCCGCGCAAGCCGATAATAGCGAGGTACCAGCCGCATATTTAGCCGCTTGGCAGGCGCGGCCTAGCCGCATCGAGCCTTTGGTCGAGCTGGCGCGCTACTACCGCCAACGCCAGCAATACCATTTGGCTTTTATCTACGCACAACATGCAGCCCGCCTGCCCATGACGGGCGATATTTTGTTTGTCGATGCTGCGGCCTACCAGTGGCGTGCGCTGGATGAATTGAGCATTGCGGCAGCGTGGGCACTGCGCGATAGCACGGATGGCCAGCCCTATGCCGACGCTGGCGTACAAGCCATGCGCAAACTTTTGCAAGAAAAACGCTACCCCGCGCATGAAGCGGCGCGTATTGCTGCCAATGCAGCGTTTTTGCCTGGGCTGTGAGCTTATTCAAGGCTGCGATCTAGGGAAATTCATACCCCGCGCCAATAAACGCTGGGGCAGATACGCTAAAATAGGGCGCTTTCGCAAGTGGCCGCTGTCCACCCCAAGCCAGCCAACTTGCCGCAAAGCTGCGTCACCCGCAAGGGACGCAGCTTTTTTCACATCTACACACCACCACACCGCAACTTCCCATGACTAAAAGAACCGACCTCAAAAGCATCCTCATCATCGGCGCTGGCCCCATCATCATCGGCCAGGCCTGCGAATTCGATTATTCAGGCGTGCAGGCCTGTAAAGCGCTGCGCGAAGAGGGCTATAAGGTTATTCTGATCAACAGCAATCCAGCCACCATCATGACTGACCCCGCCACCGCGGATGTCACTTATATCGAGCCTATCACTTGGCAAACGGTAGAGAAAATCATCGCCAAAGAGCGCCCTGATGCGATTTTGCCCACCATGGGCGGGCAAACGGCGCTGAACTGCGCGCTCGATCTGTGGCGCAATGGCGTGCTAAACAAATACAAAGGTGCAGCTACGGGCAAAGCCATCGAACTGATCGGTGCCAAACCAGAGGCCATTGATAAAGCAGAAGACCGCCTCAAATTCAAAGACGCTATGACACGCATCGGCCTAGGCTCGGCGCGTTCAGGCATCGCCCACAGCATGGAAGAAGCCTGGGAAGTACAAAAAAATGTGGGCTTTCCTACTGTGATTCGCCCCAGCTTTACCCTGGGCGGCACAGGCGGCGGTATCGCCTATAACGCGGAAGAATTTGAAACCATCTGCAAACGCGGTTTGGAAGCATCCCCCACCAATGAGCTGCTGATTGAAGAGTCGCTTTTGGGCTGGAAAGAGTATGAGATGGAAGTGGTGCGCGACACTGCGGACAACTGCATCATCGTCTGCTCTATCGAAAACTTGGACCCCATGGGCGTACACACGGGCGACTCCATCACCGTCGCGCCCGCGCAAACCCTCTCCGACAAAGAATACCAAGTGCTGCGCAATGCCAGCCTGGCCGTGCTGCGCGAGATAGGCGTGGATACTGGCGGCTCGAATGTGCAGTTCTCCATCAACCCTAAAGATGGGCGCATGATCGTCATCGAAATGAACCCGCGCGTGTCGCGCTCATCGGCGCTGGCATCCAAAGCCACAGGCTTCCCGATAGCCAAAATCGCCGCCAAACTGGCCGTGGGTTATACGCTGGACGAACTCAAAAACGACATCACCGGCGGTGCAACACCGGCCTCATTTGAGCCATCTATCGACTATGTGGTCACCAAAATCCCACGCTTTGCGTTTGAAAAATTCCCCGCCGCCGACAGCCGCCTAACGACGCAGATGAAATCTGTGGGCGAAGTCATGGCGATTGGCCGCACCTTCCAAGAGTCCTTCCAAAAAGCCCTGCGCGGTCTAGAGGTCGGCGTGGACGGCATGAACGAAAAAACCCAAGACCGCGAGCTGCTGCAAAAAGAACTGGGCGAGCCCGGTCCCGAGCGCATTTGGTTCGTGGGCGACGCTTTTGCTGCTGGCTGGAGCGTGGATGAAGTACACGATCTGACCAAAATCGACAAATGGTTTTTGGTGCAAATCGAAGAAATCGTCAAGATTGAGCTGGAGCTAGACAGCCACACCGCAACCCACGGCGCGCAAGCACTGGAACAAATCAGCGCGGCTGAACTGCGCACTTTGAAGCAAAAGGGCTTTTCTGATCGCCGCTTGGCCAAATTACTCAAAACCACCGAACACGCCGTGCGCGCCCAGCGCCACAGCCTGAATGTGCGCCCCGTGTACAAGCGCGTGGATACCTGCGCGGCGGAATTTGCCACCGACACGGCCTATATGTATTCCAGCTACGAAAGCGAATGCGAAGCCGAACCCACGAATAAGAAAAAAATCATGGTGCTGGGCGGCGGGCCCAACCGCATCGGCCAAGGTATCGAGTTTGATTACTGCTGCGTACACGCCGCGCTGGCCATGCGCGAAGACGGCTATGAAACTATCATGGTCAACTGCAACCCTGAAACCGTTTCTACCGATTACGACACCTCAGACCGCCTGTATTTCGAGCCGCTGACGCTGGAAGATGTGCTGGAGATTGTGGACAAAGAAAAACCCGCAGGCGTGATCGTGCAATACGGCGGCCAAACACCGCTGAAACTGGCACTCGGCTTGGAAGCCGCAGGCGTGCCCATCATCGGCACTTCACCCGACATGATAGATGCCGCGGAAGACCGCGAACGCTTCCAAAAATTGCTCAACGAACTGGGGCTGCGCCAGCCCCCCAATGCCACCGCGCGCACCGAGGCTGAGGCACTGGAAAAAGCCGCCACCCTGGGCTACCCGCTGGTGGTGCGTCCCAGCTATGTACTGGGTGGCCGCGCCATGGAAATCGTGCACGAACAGCGCGATCTAGAACGCTATATGCGCGAAGCCGTGAAGGTCAGCAACGATTCGCCCGTGCTGCTGGATCGCTTCCTGAACCAAGCCACTGAATGCGATGTCGATTGCGTGCGCGATGCCGAAGGCAATGTCTATATCGGCGGCGTGATGGAGCATATCGAGCAAGCTGGCGTGCATTCGGGCGACTCGGCCTGCTCGCTGCCACCTTACTCGCTCTCGGCCGAGACTGTGGCCGAAATCAAACGCCAAACTGCCGCTATGGCCAAGGCACTGAATGTCGTCGGCCTGATGAATGTGCAGTTTGCCATTCCGCAAGTCGATGGCAAAGATGTGATTTATGTGCTGGAAGTCAACCCGCGTGCCAGCCGCACCGTGCCTTTTGTCAGCAAAGCCAGTGGCGTGCAATTGGCCAAAGTCGCAGCGCGCTGCATGGTCGGGCAAACCTTGGCCAGCCAAGGCGTGGGGCAAGATATCGCCCTGCCCTATTTCAGCGTAAAAGAGGCGGTTTTCCCCTTTGTTAAATTCCCTGGTGTCGACCCTATTCTTGGCCCCGAGATGAAATCCACGGGTGAAGTCATGGGCGTGGGCAAAACCTTTGGCGAGGCTTTTGTCAAATCGCAGCTGGGCGCGGGCGAAAAACTGCCTAAACCTGAGGACGGCAAAATCTTCCTCACTGTGAAAAATGACGACAAGCCGCGCGCAATTGAGGTCGCGCGCGGTCTGCACAATTTGGGCTACCGCATCATCGCCACCAAAGGCACAGCAGCGGCTATTGCTGACGCAGGCATCCCATGCGAGCGCGTGAACAAAGTGGCTGAAGGCCGCCCACACATTGTGGACATGATCAAAAACGGCGACATCAGCCTGGTCATCAACACGGTGGAAGAGCGCCGCAACGCCATTGTCGATAGCCGCGAAATTCGCACCAGCGCGCTGAAAAACCGTGTGCCCACCTTCACCACCATTTTTGGTGCAGAGGCGGCTGTGGAAGGCATGCGCGTGGCCGATGATTTAGGCGTGATTTCCGTGCAAGAGATGCATCAGATGCTGGCCTAAAGCCCATTGATCTACATCACAACAAGCAAAAGGCGCTGCGTTTTCTCAGCGCCTTTTTTTATAGGTGTTTTTGCGCTTTTAAGCCGCCAAATCTGCCTGAGCAGCTCCTCTTTTTGATGAATTCTTACTCATCCAAAGCGGGCGGCTCTTCTGCCTCTGCAGCCTCTGGCTCAGGCAAAGGCTGCGGCAAGCCGCTTTGTGCCCACTGCAACAATTGCAGCGACACCTCATCCACGCCGGTTTTTTTCAAGGCGGAGAACAAACGCACGCCACCACCGGCTGTTTGCAGCTTAGCGATAGACAGGGCTTTTTGTCCCTCGGCACGATTCAATTTATCGGCTTTGGTTAAGAGCACCAGAAAGTCCAGACCATCCTGCACACGCGGACGAATAATCTCCAGCAAACTTTCATCCAACTCAGTCAGGCCCAGCCTGCTATCACACAACATCACGACAGCACGCAAATTCTCGCGGCGCATCAGGTAATTGGCCATGACTTGCTGCCAACGGATTTTGGCTTCGCGCGGCACAGCCGCGTAGCCGTAACCTGGTAAATCAGTCAGTACCGCATCCACTGCGCCCTGTTTACCCAATTCAAATAAATTGATGTGTTGGGTGCGCCCAGGGGTTTTAGAGGCAAAAGCCAGTTGACGCTGCTGCGTCAGGGTGTTGATGCAGGTGGATTTACCCGCATTCGAACGCCCAACAAAAGCAATTTCAGGCACATTCAAAGGCGGCAATTGATGCAATTGCGCCGCAGTAGTTAAAAATCTGGCTGTATGCAGCCAGTTGCGGGCTTGCGCAGCAGTGGCTGATGGGGCAAGGGCGTGCGCTGGTATTGTTGGTGTCATAGGGCTACGATTGTAGGGCTTGCGCTCTATACTTGTACTAGAATTAGCCAGTTTGATCGACGCTGCAAGTTTTGCCCCTTCACGCCTTGTTGCGCCAGCTTTTTTTCTCACCCATTTTTATCTACCATGAAACTGCTTGCTACCCTCGCTGCTGCGCTCTTATCCGTTTCCGCTGTTGCCAACGAAGCCGCCGCACCTAAGGTGGATAAAGCAGCAGGTGAAGCACAATACGCTGCTATCTGCGCGGCTTGCCACGGTGCCGATGGCAATTCTGGCTCGCCTGAATACCCGCGCATCGCAGGCCAAGGGCCAGAGTATTTGCTCAAACAACTGCACGAATTCAAATCTGGCAAGCGCGCCAACGCCATCATGAGTGGTTTTGCTAGCCAGCTCAGCGATGCCGATATGCGCAACCTCAGCGCCTGGATTAGCAGCCAAACACCCAAGACCAATACAGCCAAAGACAAAGATTTAGTGATGCTAGGTGAGCGCATCTACCGCGGCGGCATCGCTGATCGCAATATTCCAGCTTGTGCTGGCTGCCACAGCCCGAATGGAGCTGGTATTCCTGCGCAATTCCCCCGTGTTTCTGGCCAACATGCGGCCTATACCGAAGCCCAACTCAATGCCTTCCGCTCAGGTGCGCGCGCCAATAACACCATCATGATGGATGTGGCCGCAAAAATGAACGATAAAGAAATCAAGGCCGTTGCTGATTACATGGCAGGCCTGCGCTAATCTCGCCGCGCATTCCTTCTTTTTGTTTCACTTTTCCGCCAAGGTCTGCGCTGAGTTTTCAGCCAGACCTTTTGTTTTTGCGGCTAGGCTATTGTGCTTTGCGTCTTTAGGTTTTTGTAGTGACCCATTCGCCCCCTTCTGCACCTGTTGAGGCTGCCCACCCTGGTCATGATGCCGCTGAGCATCTGCTCCCTAGCATGCCCACCACAGGCATCCAGCTACGGCACACGCGTACAAAGAGCCAGCGCCTATGGGCGAGCTCGGTAGAGCTGCTGTCCTCGATGCGCTTTGCCGTGGCCATGCTGGCGGTGATTTGTATTGCCTCTGTTATTGGCACAGTCATTACCCAAAATGCGGCAGAGATTAACTACATCAACCAATTTGGTCCGTTTTGGGCACAAGTATTTATCCGCTGCCAACTCAACACCGTCTATAGCAGCTGGTGGTTTTTGCTTTTAATGGCATTTTTGGTGATCTCTACCAGCCTATGCATTGCTCGCAATACCCCAAAAATTTTGCGCCATTTGCATGACCATAAGGAAAATTTGCGTGCCGCTAGCTTTGCTGCGTTTAGCCCGAAACACCGCGCCGAAACCCGCTTTAGCAGCGCAGCCACCCCAGCAGCGCAAACCTTAGGGGAAGTGCTGCTGGCACGCCACTGGCGCGTCAAGCGCCAAACCCGCGCTGACGGCGTGATGTTGGCAGCCAAAAGCGGGCATTGGAATAAGCTGGGCTATATCGCCACGCACAGTGCCATTGTGCTGATTTGCGTCGGCGGCTTGCTCGATGGCGATTTGCTGATTAAAGCGCAACAGTGGCTGGGCACCAAATCGGTTTACAAGGGTACAGGCTATATCTCGCAAATTGGCGCGCAACATCGCCTAGCGCCAGATAACCCTTCCTACCGCGTCAATTTGCGCGTCTCTGAAGGCAGCGCCAATAGCGCCGCCATTCTGAACCAAAGCGAAGGCGTACTGATTCAAGACCTGCCTTTTTCCATTGAATTAAAGAAATTTTTTGTCGAGTATTACTCCACAGGCGCACCTAAGGTATTTGCCAGCGACATCGTGATCCACGACAAGCAAACGGGTGCCCAAACACCCGCCCGCATAGAGGTGAATAAACCCTTTGACTACCAAGGCAACAGCATCTATCAATCCAGTTTTGAAGATGGCGGCTCACTGCTGCAATTGCAGCCCTTGGTGCTTGATGCTGGAATAGCCAGCCAAGCCGCGATACAAGGGCGCGTAGGCGAAAGCACACCCGTACAATTCGGTCAGCACCGGGCGCAACTGGAGTTTGGCGATCTGCGCACCATCAATGTGGAAAACTTCAGCCAAGCGGGCAAGGAAGCCAGCACAGGCCAAGGCAGCAGCACCGATGTGCGCAAAGTCGATTTGCAAGCCAGCCTAAAGCAGCATTTGGGCGCAGCAAATAAAGAGAAAAAGAACCCCAACTTGCAGAATGTAGGGCCTAAAGTCCAATACAAACTGCGCGATGCCGCAGGCCAAGCGGTAGAGTTCGATAACTACATGCTGCCCGTACAAATGCCAGGGCAAAGCATGCCGCATTTTTTATTTGGCATGCGTACCCAGCCTGATGCGGCTTTCCGTTACCTGCGTGTACCTGTAGATAGCGCAGGTGGTGCCGAAGAATTTGCACGCCTGCGCCGCGCCCTGCAACAAACGGCCAGCCTGCAAGCCGCAGCCAGCATTTACGCCCAACAATCCGTCGCGGCGGATGCTGGCGGCAGCCCCGCTGCACAGCGTGAATTGGTGGCGCAGTTAGAAAGCGCAGCCTTGACCACGCTGCAGCGTTTTGCTGGCGCACAAACGGATCCGCAGGCACCGGCCGAAGCGCAAGCTGGCCTGCCCGCTATTGCCTACCATATTGAAAGCCGCATCCCCGAAGCGCAGCGCGCCATGGCTGGTGAGTATGTGATGCGTATGCTCACAGGCAGTATGTGGCAATTACTACAACTCACGCGCCAGCAAGCTGGCCTCAAGCCGCTGCCCGATACCCCCGCCATGCGCGATTACGCGGTGCAACAGCTGAGCGCACTCAACGACAGCTTCGCCTGGCCAGCGCCTGTGATTTACACCCTGAAAAACTTTGAGCAGGTACAAGCCAGCGTATTCCAAATCACCAAAGGCCCAGGCAAATACATTGTGTATTTAGGCTGCATCTTGTTGATTCTGGGCGTAATGGCCATGCTGTATATCCGCGAGCAGCGCCTATGGGTCTGGCTCAGTCAAGACGGCAAGTTGCAAATGGCTTATTCCAGCAACCGGCCTGGCCTGGATAGCGACCGGGCCTTTGTCCAAATTCGTGATGCGCTGCTGGCGGCGCTGGCCAAGTAATTTCCCCAGGCCGCATGCAGGATCTGCTTTACCCCGTATTCATACGCTCTTGCGATAATTGCCCGCTATGACTCTTGCAACATCCCCACAGCAACACCCCACCACACACACCGAAACCTTAAGCCCCAAGCGGCGTTTAGGCACAAGCTATTGGGCAGCGCGCAGCTGGGGCGATTGGCTGTTTGCGGCGCTAGTGGTCTTGGCTGGTTTTTTCGCTTGGCATAAATTCCATTTATTCATGGATGGCTATGAGAAGGGCATCCTCATCGCCACAGTACCTAGCTTGATTTTCTTGGGTTGGCTCTGGCGGCCGCTGCAAAAATTGATGGGGCTATCAACGCTGTTGACGCTATTGGCGATTTACCTCTATCAGGGTGATCTCTACCGTGCCGAACAAGTATTCGGGCTGAAGTACTTCCTATCCAGCCAATCGGCCATCTTGTGGATGTGCGTCTGCTTTGCCTTGGCCTGTGTGTTTTACTGGCTCTCCCTCCTGTCTAAAAGTCAAGCGCAGAGCATGGGGCAAATCGCCTCCAAACTCACTTGGGTGGCGGTGTTGTTGGCCGTCACAGGCAGCTTGGTGCGCTGGTTTGAAAGCTATTTGATCGGCACCGATGTGGGGCATATCCCCGTCTCCAATCTCTACGAAGTGTTTGTCCTGTTTTGCTGGTTCACCGCCCTGTTTTACCTGTATTTTGAAGAGCGCTATGCGGTGAATGAAGCGCGGCGCTATAGCCTAGGCGCTTTTGTGCTACTCATCATCTGCGCCGCAGTCGGCTTTTTGCTATGGTATTCCTTCGCTCGCGACGCGCAGCAAATTCAGCCTTTGGTGCCAGCCCTGCAAAGCTGGTGGATGAAGCTGCATGTGCCCGCCAACTTTATCGGCTACGGCACTTTCTCACTGGCAGCTATGGTGGCTTTTGCCTATCTCATCAAAACCAAGGCCGAAGAAAACAGCTGGCTGAAATTGGCGCCCTTATTTGGCTTGGGCGTGGTGCTGTGTTTGGAACCTATCGTCTTTCGCCAAAACCCCATTGAAGCCATTTCTAGCTATTGGGCCGTGTATTTTGGCGCGACCATCTTGATCACTGGCGGCATCATTGCCGCGCGCCGCCGCATCGCTGCCAATCTGCCCGATTTAGAAGTGCTAGACGGGATCATGTACAAGGCTATCGCTATCGGTTTTGCCTTCTTCACCATTGCCACCATCCTAGGCGCGTTCTGGGCAGCGGAAGCCTGGGGCGGCTATTGGAGCTGGGACCCGAAAGAAACCTGGGCGCTGATTGTCTGGCTGAACTACGCCGCCTGGCTGCACCTGCGCCTGATGAAGGGCATGCGCGGCAGCGTGGCAGCTTGGTGGGCCTTAATCGGCCTAGCCATCACCACCTTTGCCTTCTTGGGCGTGAATATGTTCTTAAGCGGCCTGCACAGCTA
>CAZSPW010000035.1:9399-17452 GCA_964608575.1 uncultured Burkholderiaceae bacterium
CTGCCTGAGCAGCTCACTTTTTAAGAGTGGCTTTCAGCGAATTTAAGCAAATAAACGCCGTGCCAATGGGCTGCCTGCAGCTAAATCGCGTGCATCCAACTGGTCATACACAGCATCCAAAGCCTCGGCCATGCTGTCCATGAATTCGGCGCTGATAGCTCGGCCTTGTTCATCACTGATATAGCCGTCCATCTTGGCGGCAAAATCTACTGCAGTCTGGCGCAGTTTGTCATAAGGCTGCAAGTGGCGCGGCACTTGCGGCACTGCTAGGGTTAAGCGAATTTGATGCAAGGCGCTATCGCTCAAGTCCTCGGCTAAGGCGGCTTGGGCGTCGAAATTCAAGGCAAAAATCGGCTGCGGCTCTGCGCCCTCAGACCAAGGTAGGCTATAGACCATGCGCCCAGGGTAGGCTCCAGCGATGAAGCCCAAACGCTGCGCATGCTGCTGGATATAGCCTGCAGACCAAGGCGTCTGGCGTGAGCTGACGCACAGCAACACCTCTAAATCGGCTTCTTGCACAAATTTTTCCAAATCCTTGGCGCGTTCCATTTCGCTGCGCATATCGGGCAGCTCTGCGGTGGCATGGATTTTTTCTGCGTAATGATTAGCGGCCGCAGCAAACTCTGAAAAATCAATATTGTTCAGGCGATGCGCCCCTTGTATCAACTGCACGCCCAGTTGCATCTGGCTGTATTGCTCGCCCGCCCTAGGGTATTCCCATTCTTGGGTTTGCATATTCAGCGCCTCAAACAACAATGCCTTACCACCCACGCGACGCGTATCTGGCATAGCCGCTAGCAAGGCTTCACCGTAACGCATCCCGTGCAGATTCAAGGGCACGATACTGTCGATCAAACTATCTAAAGGCTCGGGCAATAAGGGCAATTTGTGGATGGGCAAAAACGCGGGGGCAGTATCGGCTATGGCCTGCGCATCTGCAGTGTCCGGATCTTGCCGTAAAGCCAACTGCGCACGCTGGTATTGGCGCTGCACTTTATGCTGCTGAGCGTAGCTCAAAGCGGCCACCCCAGCCAAGGCTGTAGCGCCCAAAAGCCCTAAACCAATCAGCAAATCGCTCATGCTGTTTCTGTCTCCATCATGCCAGCGGCTGTCTCCATATCGACCGCCACAATACGCGAAACGCCCTGCTCTTGCATGGTCACACCAATCAACTGCTGTGCCATTTCCATGGCGATTTTATTGTGGCTGATGAACAGGAATTGCGTATTGGCGCTCATGCTGGCAACCAATTTGGCATAGCGTTCGGTATTGGCATCGTCCAGCGGCGCGTCCACCTCATCGAGCAAACAAAATGGCGCGGGGTTGAGCTGGAAGATGGCAAACACCAGCGCGATAGCCGTCAGCGCCTTTTCTCCGCCTGAGAGCAAGTGAATGGTTTGGTTTTTCTTGCCTGGCGGCTGTGCCATAACCTGCACACCGGCATCGAGAATTTCGCCGCCTGTCATGCTGAGCTTGGCCTGGCCACCACCAAAAAGCGAGGGGAACATGCGGCCAAAATGTTCATTGACTTGGTTGAAAGTGCCCATAAGCAAATCGCGTGTTTCGGCATCGATTTTGCGGATAGCATCCTCTAGCGTAGTGATGGCTGAGAGCAAATCCGCCATTTGTGCATCCAAGAAGCCTTTGCGTTCACGCGCTGCGGCCAACTCATCCAAGGCGGCCAAATTCACTGCACCCAAAGCGGCAATGGCACGCGCCAAGCGATCAATTTCGCTCTGCAATTTGCCCAACTCCACAGCGTCGGCCTGTATGCTGGCAGCCAAATCCTCTTCGTTCGCTTGCGCCTCTTGTAATTGCTGCTGGTATTGTGCAACTGCTATGCTGGCAGCCTGCTCTTGCATGCGCAAATCCGTAATACGCTGACGCAGCGGTTCTAGGCTGCGGTCAATTTGCATCCTGCGCTCATCGCTGGCGCGCAGTTTCTGGCTCAGGTCTTCGTATTCGCTGCGGCGCGCAGCCAGCACAGTTTCAAACTCCGACTTTTGTGCCAGCGCCTGCTGCAGCAATTCATCCATGCTGCTGTCGCCGCTGGCGGCCAAGCTTGCTTCGGCCTGCTGCGCTTCGCCTTGTAAATTGCCCAATTGCTGTTCGGCTAAGCGCAAATTGCGGTCTAGCTCTTGCAATTTGTTTTGCAGCGCCTTAACCGCAAATTCGGCTTCTTTGGCTTGGTTTTCAATATGGCGCTGCCCCAAGCGCGCTTCGTCCAGGGATTTTTGTGCCGCCAGCACCGCGTCTTCTTCCAGGGTGTAGGCCTCTTGCGCCTGCGCCAGTTCTGCATCCAGGCTTTCAAAACGGCTTTCGGCCTCGGCTTGGCGCTCTAACAAGGCATCTTCTTGCGCCGCAGCTTCTTCCAAATCGCCCGCAATTTGGCTAGCACGCGCCTGGCTTTGCTCAGCCAATTGCGTCAGGCGCATGGCTTCCATTTGCAATTCATGCACGCGAGCCGTGGCGTTTTGTGCGCTGACGCGCAGGCTGTTCATGCGTGCCAGTGCGTCGTTATAAGCCAAGCTGGCGCGCTGCAAGCTGGCCGCGGCTGTTTCCACCATCATGCTTTGCGCTTTGAGCTGCTTTTGCAGGTTCTCTATCTCTTGCGCCCGCGCTAATTGCCCTGCTTGCTCATTGTCCTGCGCGTAAAAATGCAGGCTGTGCGCGGCTACGCTATGGCCTTGCGGGGTGTAAATCACTTCGCCTGCCGCCAATTGGCTGCGCTGCGCCAAAGCAGTGCGCAAATCGGGCGCGGTGTAGCTGCCTACCAGCCAAGTGCGCAGCAAAGCACTCAAGCTGGCATCATGCAGGCGCAAATAATCAGCCAGGGGCTTGAGTCCGTGCGCCGCCACAGCCATGGGCTGCGCCGCTGCGGGGGCAGTGTAAAACACCAGTTTGGCGCTGGGGGCATCGGCCGCAAAAGCGGCCAAGCTGTCGATTTGGCTCACTTCCAGCGCCTGCAATTTTTCACGCAGCGCCGCTTCCAGCGCGTTTTCCCAGCCCGCTTCAATATGCAGTTTTTGCCATAAGGCTTGCAAATGGCCTAAGCCTTGTTTTTCTAGCCAGGGGCGCAGCTTGCCATCGCTTTTAACGCGCTCTTGCAGATTATTCAGGGCTTCTAATTTAGCGCGCAGCGCGCTTTCAATATGGCGATCTTGCTCCAGCACTTGCTGCAAGTGTGCGCGTTGGGCTTCTTGTTCGGGCACATCGTCCTGCAATTGCGCCAACTGCGCGGCTTGTTCTTGCGCCTGCTCTTGCGCCATTTGCAGATTGCTCTGCACGCCAGCGAGTAGTTGCCCATCGGGAATTTGCAGCGCATTTTTGTCGCTTTGCAGGCGCTCGCGCCGCAGCCCCGTTTGCGCAAGTTGCTCGGCCACATGGCGCTGTTCGGCCGACAGCAGCTGCATTTGCTGCTGCACTTGCTGCACTTGCTGCCTAGCCTTTTGTGCCGCGCTTTGTGCCTGGCGCAGGGCTTCTTCTGCCATGGGCTGCACGCTGCCCTGCTCGCCCGCTTGGGCCGATAACACCTCGGCCTGCTCTTGCGCCGCTTCCAGCTGAGCCATGGCGTCTTCTTGCTGCGCCTGCCCTTCGAGCAAGCGATCTTGCCATAAGGCCATTTGTTCTTGTAATTGCAAGAGGCGTTGGCGCGCTTGTTCGCGGCTTTGGTTGGCGTAGCGGATTTCAGCCTCTAACTTACCCACTTCGGCTGATGCCTGATACATCTGCGTTTGCGCGGCGTTAACGGCCTCGCCTGCCGCGTAATGCGCCTGACGGATGGTTTCCATAGCCGCCTCTGTGGCACGCAAATCCGCCATTTGGCTCTCGACGGCGTTAACCGCCTGCAGCACATCTGCTTGCAATTTGGCTTGGGTGCTTTGCGCCTGCTCGCGGCGCAGCAGCCACTGCTGCTGCTGGCGTAAGCTGTGTTGCTGGTTCAGGGCGTGATACTGGGTCGCCACTTCGGCCTGTTTTTCTAAGTGCTCGAGGTTATTACCCAGCTCGCGCAGAATGTCCTCCACCCGCGTCATGTTCTCACGCGTATCGTGCAGGCGGTTTTCGGTTTCGCGCCGGCGCTCTTTGTATTTGGATACGCCTGCGGCCTCTTCTAAAAACAGGCGCAATTCCTCTGGGCGGCTTTCAATAATGCGGCTGATGGTGCCTTGGCCAATGATGGCGTAAGCCCTAGGCCCCAAGCCCGTGCCCAAAAACACATCTTGAATATCGCGCCGGCGCACCACTTGGTTGTTGATGTAATAGCTGCTATTGCCATCGCGCGTGAGCACGCGCTTGACCGCGATCTCGCTAAATTGGTTCCACTGCCCGCCAGCGCGGTGCGCGTCGTTGTTAAACACCAGCTCGACACTGGCGCGGCTGGCAGGCTTGCGCGTGGTGCTGCCGTTAAAAATCACATCCTGCATGGATTCGCCACGCAGCTCAGAAGCGCGCGATTCGCCCAGCACCCAGCGCACCGCATCCATGATGTTGGATTTGCCGCAGCCGTTCGGCCCCACCACGCCCACCAATTGCCCAGGCAAATGGAAGTGGGTGGCTTCAGCAAAAGATTTAAAGCCCGAGAGTTTGATGGATTGCAGGCGCACGGGTGGAAGCTCAATCAGCTAGTGGACAGGGTATTTTTTAAAGCCTTTTAGCGGTTTTAGGCCGAAAAATCTGCCTGAGCAGCTATTGTTTTTAACAAGAATATCCCAGGTGATATAGAGCATTCTATTCGGCTTTTTTCACGATAACGCGACGCAATCGGCGTAGTAATGCGTCACGCCGTCTTCGCCTTTGATATGCACCAAGCCATGAATATCGGTTTCAAAACCAGGGCACTCTTTAGCAAATTCGCGGTTGAATTTCAGGTAATCCACAATTTTCTTATTGAACACCTCGCCAGGAATGAGCAGCGGAATACCGGGCGGATAGGGCGTGACCAAGCCCACCGTGACGCGGCCTTCCAGTTTGTCTATTTCCACGCGCTCGGTTTTGCGCGCGGCAATGTGGGCGTAGGCGTCGGTGGGCTTCATGGCGGGGCGCAAGTCAGACAAATACATCTCTGTGGTCAAACGCGCCACATCGTGTTTGGCGTACAGGCTATGCACATGCTGGCACAAATCGCGCAAGCCCATGCGTTCATAGCGCGGGTGCGCTTTGCAGAACTCGGGCAGGATGCGCCACATGGGCTGGTTTTTGTCGTAATCGTCTTTGAACTGTTGCAGCGCCGTCAGCAAGGTGTTCCAGCGGCCTTTGGTAATGCCGATGGTGAACATGATGAAAAAGCTGTACAGCCCCGTCTTTTCCACCACCACGCCGTGTTCGGCCAAGAATTTGGTGACGATCGAAGCAGGAATGCCGCTTGCGCTAAAGCTGCCATCTAAATTCAAGCCCGGGGTCACGATGGTGGATTTGATCGGATCGAGCATATTGAAGCCTTCGGCCAAATCGCCAAAGCCATGCCAATCGCTATCGCTTTGTATCACCCAATCACTGGCCTGCCCTATGCCTTCGGGCGCAACATCCTGCGGCCCCCACACTTTGAACCACCAGTCGTCGGCGTAGTTTTCTTCGACATGGCGCATGGCGCGGCGGAAGTCCAGCGCCTCGGCGATG
Source organism: uncultured Burkholderiaceae bacterium (assembly GCA_964608575.1). Classification (GTDB taxonomy): domain Bacteria; phylum Pseudomonadota; class Gammaproteobacteria; order Burkholderiales; family Burkholderiaceae_C; genus JAMIFN01. Next base: position 15,016 of record CAZSPW010000035.1, read on the forward strand.
CTTTCTTCCACCAGCGCGCGGCCGCCTGGCGGCTCCATCATGGCGGCGGCCACATCGCAGCTGGCAATGATGCTGTACTGCGGGCTGGTGGAGGTGTGCATCAAATAGGCCTCGTTAAAGAGGTGATGGTCTAGGTGCGTGTTCTGCGCATCCTGCACCAGCACATGCGATGCCTGCGAAATTCCTGCCAGCAGCTTATGAATGGACTGCGTGGAATAGACCATGGTGTGTTGCGGGCGCGGGCGTTTTTTGCCCATGGCGTGATAAGGGCCATAGAAAGGATGGAAGGCCGCGTGCGGTAACCATGCCTCATCAAAATGGAGGTTATCCACATAACCATCCAAATTCTTTTTGATCGTCTCCGTGTTGTAGAGCACGCCGTCGTAGGTCGATTGCGTCAGCGTCAAGATTTTCGGCTTCACCGTATCCGCGTCCACGCCCCGCAAGAGCGGATTGGCTCGGATTTTTTCGCGGATCACCTCGGCGCTGAATTCGCTCTCAGGGATAGGGCCGATGATGCCAAAGTGGTTGCGTGTCGGCTTTAAAAATACAGGAATAGCACCCGTCATGATGATGGCGTGCAAATTAGATTTATGGCAATTGCGGTCCACCACCACCACATCCCCAGGCGCAACGCTGTGGTGCCACACAATTTTGTTGGCCGTGGATGTGCCATTGGTGACGAAATAGCAGTGATCAGCGTTGAAAATCCGCGCCGCATTGCGCTCGCTGGCACCGATAGCGCCGTTGTGATCCAGCAATTGCCCTAGCTCTTCCACCGCATTGCACACATCCGCGCGCAGCATGTTTTCGCCATAAAACTGGTGATACATCTGGCCTATGGGCGACTTTAAAAACGCCACGCCGCCAGAATGCCCGGGGCAATGCCAACTGAATGAGCCATCATCAGCGTAATCTAATAAGGCTTTGAAAAACGGTGGCTGTATGCCCTCTAAATAGCTTTTAGCCTCGCGGATGATGTGCTTGGCCACAAAATCAGGCGTGTCTTCAAACATATGGATGAAGCCATGCAGCTCACGCAGGATGTCGTTGGGCAAATGGCGGCTGGTTTTGGTTTCGCCATAGATATAAATGGGCACATCAGCATTTTTGCGACGCACCTCTTCAATAAAGGCGCGCAAATTGCGCACGGCTGGGGCAATTTCATCGTCTTCGCATGCAAACTCGTCATCATCTACAGACAAAATAAAGGCAGAAGCGCGGCTTTGCTGCTGCGCAAACTGGCTCAGATCGCCATAGCTGGTAACGCCCACCACATCAAACCCCAAAGCCTTAATGGCATCTGCTAAGGCACGAATACCCAAGCCAGAAGAATTTTCGGCGCGAAAATCTTCGTCAATGATAATGATGGGGAAGTTGAACTTGGTAGCCGACATGGTGCGAAAAAAGCAAAAATAAGAAAAACCATGGACTAAGCCCCACCAGAATCGTCAACAGATTCAGGCAGGGCTTGATGGTTGCGCGATTATGCAAAAGTTTTACGCCTTTAGCGCCCTCGCAACCGTAATTTGCTAGTAATTTGCCAGTAATTTTTCCGCCCCTTGCCCTTGTATTGCCGCTCCCGCTTTGCTCTTGCCCTTATATTGCCGCCACCATGACCCCATCAGTAGAAAAAGTTTATTTAGTTGGCGCAGGCTGCGGCGCAGCCGATTTGCTCACCTTGCGCGCAGCGCGCGCCATCGCCCAGGCCAGCGTGCTGCTGGTGGACGATTTGGTCAACGAAGCGGTTTTACAAGAACACGCCAGCCCTAGCGCCACCATCATTCATGTCGGCAAACGCGGCGGCCAAGCCTCGACCCCACAGGCGGAAATTGAACGCCTACTACTGCAACACGCCCTAGCGGGCGAACGCGTGGTGCGGCTCAAAGGTGGCGAGCCTCTGATTTTTGGCCGCGCAGGCGAAGAAATTGCCGCCCTGCAAGCCGCTGGCATTCCATTTGAATTGATCAACGGCATCAGCGCCGCACAAGCTGCCGCCGCCGATTTGGGTTTAAGCCTGACGCACCGCCAACACGCCCGTGGCGTCGTTTTAGTCACAGGCCACGCCAGCCCTGAAAATCAAGCGCCCAAATGGGCAGTCATAGGCCAAGCCGCACACACCGCCCAGCTTACGCTGGTGATTTATATGGGCATGACGCGGGCGCTAGTGGTGCAGCAAGAGCTGTTAAAAGTGCTGCCCGCCAGCACGCCAGCGGCCATCGTGCAAAACGCCAGCCTGCCCAGCCAACGCCACGCCCTAGCCACACTCGCCACACTGGCACAAACTATCGCCGCGCAGGGCTTAGAAAGCCCCAGCGTCATCATCATCGGCCAGGTACTCGATGGCTTGGCTGCCTTACAAGACCCCAGATGAAGCTCTACAGCACCGCGCAGCTGCGCCAAATCGAAGCCCATTTTTTGCAGCAAGGTTTGCCTT
>CAZSPW010000036.1:0-16908 GCA_964608575.1 uncultured Burkholderiaceae bacterium
TGGTGGAGCTGGGCGGAGTTGAACCGCCGTCCGCAAGCCTTGTTCAGCCAGATCTACATGCTTAGGGTTTTGATTTAGATCTCGCCACAGTACCCGCGCAAGCCCACGCTGATACTGCCGCCAGCTACCTTAGATTTAGCACCCGCTTAAGTAGCCCAAGCGTGTGCGATCCTATGTAAATGACCTTGCAGTGAGGACTTTCACCCCCACCCAGCCCATAGGCCGACTGTTGCAAGGCTCGCGGGGATTAAGCCGCGAGTGCGAAACGTTCGTCGTTTGCAGTTAGTTTTTTTCAAGCTGTTTTACGAGGAACCTGACCTCGGCATGCACCGTACTGCGTCCGAACCCGCGTCGAAACCATTGCAGCCCCAGTAGGCGGCAGATTGTAGCTGTTTGCGCCAAATCAAGAAGTGGCACTTAAATAACCCTATGTTTCGTTGTTGATGAAGAAAATATCCCATTGGTCAGTAATATCTAGGGTTGGAACTTAGCCCAATTGAAGTAGTTGAATTGGGGCTTGAGTATGCATTGTTGGCCTTTTTGTGTCGGGCCAGTTTTTGAAAACTTGCCATGACGCCTTTGAGTTTATTAACCGCGCCTACTGCCTCTTTGTTGTTATCCGCACGCTTGGCGTTTCGGGCGGCGGGGCGGCGCGTGTTGCGCCATCCGGGCGATAGCGCCGAGCATAGGGCGCGTGTGCAGGCCGCTTGTGCTTTAACGGGTGCTGAAGCGTTGCAAGGCGCTTTGGCCGATTGGTTATATGCCTGCCCGCAACAGGTGCAAGCGCACAAGCAGGCTCTGGGGCAAGCATTGGTGCAGCAGCGCTTGGGTGCGGTGGTGTGGCGTCAGTTTATGCGGCAATTGGCGGGGCAGCAGGTGTTGCCTAGGGTGAATCGCTTGGCAACGCGCTGGTCGGTATTGGCGCAGCCTTCGTCCGATGTGCCGCAACGGGCATTGTTGTGTGGCGCAGATGATTCTCAAGATATGGCAGGGGTGGCTGTGGCGGCGATATTGGCGGGCCACACAGAGCAAGAAGCCGCATTTTTGACGCATTGTGTGGGCGCACAAGACAGTTTGGCTTTTATGTTGGCCAGGCGCAGTTTGCAGCGCGCAGGTTTTGAATTTTCGCGAGCTTGGCAGGATGCCATGCAAGCATTACAGCAAGGGGGGCGGCTATGACTACCGTCTTATTGGCAGGTTTGAGCGACCATGATGCGGCCGCGATGGAGATTTTGATCAGCACCAGTTGGCGGCAAAAGCGCTGTGTGTTGCTCAAGCGCACGGCGGGTTTTACCCTGCCTGAACAAAACGCGCAGGCTGCCAAATGCGCCAAAGTTGTGGCTGATTTGGGCGGCATGGGCTTGCAGAGGTATAGCCCAGAAAATGCGGAGAAATTGCTGGCGTTTTTGGCGGGGCGCCCTGCCCTGTTGCTGACTTGGAAAAACGATGGTGGCTGGACCCAGGCCGATGTGGGCACAGCCCCAGGACAGCGTTTGGAGTTTCTGGCGGCACCCTATGGTCGCGCTGAGGCTAAAGCCGCGCTGGTGGCTTTGGATGCGCCGCTATCGCCCGCTGTGGCACCTATAGTGTCTGCGGCTCCTGTGGTGGCAACACCCAGCCGGGTAGCAGCAAAACCCGTTTCGGCTCAGCCTATTTTGGCGGCAGCGGTTTTGCCTGCGCCTGCTTTGACGGCATTGATTCCCACACTCAAGCGCAGCCGTTTTGTGCGCGTGGTGGAAAAGCTGCCCCGCTCTGGAGCGCAGGCGCTGCATATAGGCGCGACCGAGTTGTTGTTGCAGCCGCAAGAGGGCTGGGTGGGCGCCAGCATGCCCGTATCGGCGCTGCTGCGGGTGTTGGGCAATGCCGAGCAATTAGAGGCGGCTCGCACAGAAAGCCTAAGCGCCGTGGTGGCCGCGCAAATCGAACAACACATCACCAGCGGCAAAGGGCAGCGTTATATGTTGGCGCTGGATGTGGTGCTGTGGGATTTGTGCAGCCATGCGCTGGCGGGTTTGCCTTTGCAGTTGCAGGGGCAGGCCGTGTTCAAGCTCGCGCGCTTTCCCAACTTCACCCTGCTGGGGCAGGTGGGGGCTTTGGATGTGCAACTGGCTGCGCTGTGCGTGCGCGGTGAACAATCGCTGGCGCATTTGCTGCAACTGTTTCCTGGGCAAGAGGCTCAAGTACTGCGCTTTGTGGCTTTAGCTGTGCTGGCGGGCTTGGGTGTTTTGCAAGCGCCCGCTTTGAATTTGTCGGCCAACACTACGGGCAAACCCGTGAAAACGGGCAACACCCGTGGGCATAAAGAGCGACGCGGCTTTCTGCGCTCCTTCTTGGATAAATTGTTTTAAAAAAAGGGGCGGCAAATATGGCGCAGGTGTACAAATTGGTATTTGCCGGCCCTGTGGGGGCGGGCAAAACCACGGCGATTCAAACCTTGTCGGATATCGAGGTGGTCAGCACCGACACGCAGGCTACGGATGATGTCAGGCTTTTGAAAAACACCACTACAGTGGCGATGGATTACGGCCTGATGAAACTGGCCACGGGCGACCAAGTGCGCTTGTACGGCACGCCTGGGCAGCAACGCTTTGATTTCATGTGGGAAATTTTGAGCGAGAATGCTTTAGGTTTGGTCTTGATGCTCAAAGCCAGCGCACCCGACCCTGTGGCCGATTTGCGTCAATATATTCAGGCTTTTCGCAGCCTGATAGACGAGACGGCGCTGGTGGTGGGGTTGACGCATAGCGATGTGGCGGGCTGTCAGGTACGGGCGGAAGTGATGCAGGAGCTGCAAAAACTGGGTTTGCCGCCTGTGGTGCTGGATGCCGATGCCCGCAACCGCACGCATATGAGCGCCTTGGTGCAGAGCCTGATTTACAGCATAGACCCCTATCAGGGGGCAGAAGAGTCTAGGAATATATCGGTATGAGCGCCACGGCGGATCCCTATTTGATGCTCAGCCCCGCAGGGGCGCTGTATGCCTTTGCCCAGCGCCAGCCGGATGAGGTGGCGGCTCAGCTGCAAACCCTGATGCTGCAAGGCCAAGCGCAGCGACGCAGCAGCTGGCTGGCACAAAATCCGGCTCATCGTGTGCTGCTGGCGCGTGCCCTGCATGAAGGCTGGGTGCAAGAGTGCGAGCGCGAATTGCAAGCGCCCGATACCAATTTAGACAATTACCTGCCCCACGCCATTGCGGGTTTGTCTGGCAATCGCACTGCGGCCTTGGCCTCAGACGATGGTTTTTGCTTGGCGCGTGTGGGCTATAGCCAAGACGAGGCCGACACCCTGTGCGTAGCCGCAGCGGATTTTTTCAGCTTTGTCGCCAGACAGCAGGCGCGCGGCTGGGCAGGATCGGGGCGGGCGGTATCGTTTTTTGAATCCATCGATATGCTGTTGCCCACCACCAGTTTCGCGCTGTTTTGGGTAGATGGCACGGGCTATTGGCTCATCATCGGTGGCGAGCCTTTGCTCAACCATACCGCCTTGGTGGAGTTGATTTGGGGTATCCGCCAAGCGGGCGCTAAGTTTGCCCTGCGTTGAGGATGGATGTTTGCCAGTTTTTAATGGGGTATTTTGAGGCTTTTTTTTGAGGATTTTTTGAGGTTTTCGCGCGCAAAATCTGCCTGAGCAGCTACGAAATGGATAGTGATTCTGTCACTGGCTGGGTGGTGATGGGCTACAGTCAGTGCCTGATTCATTGTTTGATAAGTGTGTTCCATGCGTTTGACCCATTTGTTTAGTCCCGCCAACAACGCCCGCATCAGCCATTTGTGCGGCCCTGTGGATGAAAATCTGCGCACCATCGAGCGCGCCCTAGGGGTGAAAATTGCCCACAGGCACGAGCAGTTCAAAGTGGAGGGCAGCAAAGCTGCGGCGCATCAGGCTATGGAATTGCTGCAAGCGGCCTATGAAATGGCCGATAAACCGATAGCCCCCGAGGTCTTGCAATTGATGTTGGCGGGTGAGGCCGCGCCCGCATCACCCCATGCTGTGCAAATGCAAACACCGCGTGGCACCGTGCGTGGCCGCAGCAGCAATCAACAGCGCTACTTAGAAGCCATGACCGAAAGCGATATTGTTTTTGCGGTAGGCCCTGCGGGCACGGGCAAAACCTATCTAGCCGTGGCTGCGGCGATAGAGGCGCTAGAGCGCCATCAGGTGCAGCGCATCGTGCTGTCGCGGCCATTGGTGGAGGCGGGCGAGCGCCTAGGCTTTTTGCCTGGGGATTTGGTGCAAAAAGTCGATCCTTATCTGCGCCCGCTGTATGACGCGCTCTACGATCTCATGGGGCATGAGCGGGTTCACAAAGCTTTTGAGCGTGGCCAGCTAGAAATTGCGCCACTGGCTTTTATGCGTGGGCGCACCTTAAATCAATCTTTCGTGATTTTGGACGAAGCGCAAAACACCACGCCTGAACAAATGAAAATGTTTTTAACGCGCCTAGGCTTTGGCAGCCGCGCCGTGATCACGGGCGATGTCAGCCAGATAGATTTGCCCGCGAATCAAACCAGCGGTTTGATTGATGCCCAGCGTGTGCTGCGCCAGGTGGTGGGCGTAGCGCACTGCCATTTCAGCAGCGGCGATGTCGTGCGCCATCCACTGGTAGCGCGCATCGTTGATGCTTACGACAGCGCCCGAGGCTTGTAGTTGCTATTGAAAAAGAAGCTGCTCAGGCAGATTTGACGGCTTAAAAGTGCAAAAAGGCAGTGAAAACTGCCTTTTTTGTGTCGGGGGTTTCTACGCCTTGGTCAAGCGGTCCAGCGCCTCTTGGTATTTGGCCACGGTGCCTGCAATCACCTCAGGCGGCAGCGTCGGTGGCGGCGCCACCTTGCCCCAGGGCTTGCCGTCCACTTGTGCGGTTTCCAGCCAGTCGCGCAAAAACTGCTTGTCAAAGCTGGGCGGGTTTTTGCCCGCTTCATAAGCGGCCTGGTAGCTGTCTGCTGGCCAAAAACGCGAGGAATCGGGGGTCAGCACTTCGTCCATTAAAGTGAGCGTGCCGTTTTCATCCAAGCCAAATTCAAATTTGGTGTCGGCAATGATGATGCCGCGCGTAGCGGCGTAATCGGCCGCGGCCTGGTAAATAGCGATGCTGGTGTTTTTGATTTGTTCGGCCAAATCCGCGCCTATCATGCTGGCCATTTTTTCGAAGCTGATGTTTTCGTCGTGCTCGCCCACTTCGGCTTTGGCCGCTGGGGTAAAAATGGGTTCGGGCAATTTGGCAGCATTGCGCAAACCTGCAGGCAGCGGCACGCCGCACACACTTTGGCTTTGTTGGTACTCGGCCCAGCCGCTGCCAGCCAAATAGCCGCGCACCACGGCTTCCACGGGTATGGGTTTGAGGCGTTTGACCAGCATGGAGCGCCCGCCTGTGACTTGCGGTTTTTCGGCTTCAGTTACCACGCTTTCGGGCGCATCGCCAGTTAAATGGTTGGGGCAAATATCTTTGAGCTTGTCAAACCAGAACAAGGCCATTTGCGTCAGGATGATGCCCTTGCCCGTGATGGGCTGATCCATGATGACATCGAAGGCGCTCAAGCGATCTGAGGCAATCATCAAAATGCGGTCGCTGCCCACGGCGTAGTTATCGCGCACTTTGCCACGGGCAAGCAAGGGCAGGCTGGTGAGGGTGGATGTATGCAGGGCGTGGTTCATAGCGTGGTTCATGGCTTGCTATATAAAAAGGAGCTGCTCAGGCAGTTTTGGCGGCTTAAAATGAAGAAATCATGCTTAAATATCGACTTTGGCACCCAATTCCACCACTGCGTTGCTAGGCAGGTGCAGAAATTCGGCCGCAGTCGAAGCATTGCGGTGCATATGGGCAAAGAGTTTTTTGCGCCAGCTCATCATGCCAGGCGCGGAGCTGGGCGCAACCACTTCGCGCGAAACGAAATAACTGGTCTGCATCGGGTCAAATTCAAACCCGTGGCCTTTGAGGTGGGACAGGGCCTCGGGCACATCAATCTGGTTTTTAAAGCCGTAGTTCAGCGTGACTTTCCAGCAGTTATGCCCCAAGGCGCTGATTTGCAAACGCTGTGATAAGCCTATCCATGGGGTTTCATGGCTGCGCACACCTACAAATAAATTGACTTCATGTAGCACTTTATTGTGTTTCAAATTGTGCAGCAGGGCGCTGGGCACGATGTCGTCTTCTGGGCATAAAAACACCGCGGTGCCATCCACCCGCTGGGGCGGGTTGATGAAAACCCCATCTAAAAAACCCTGTAATGGCAGCGCATCTTGCTTGTGCGCCTCCGATAGGCGCTCGCGCCCATCTTTCCAAGTAAGCAACAAGGTAAAGACAAAGGCCCCTATGGCAATGGGGAACCAGCCACCGTGGAAAAACTTGAGCAGATTAGATGACCAAAAAGCAAAATCTATCCAAAAGAAAAACCCTGTGGCAAAAAGCGTCAGCGGCAATGGCATCTTCCAAGCGTAACGCAGCACAAAAAAGGTCAGGATGGTGGTGATCAACATATCGGTGGTCACAGCGATACCGTAGGCCGACGCCAAGGCGCTGGAGCTTTTGAATATCATCACCGCCAAGGCAATGGCAGCAAACAGCGTCCAGTTCACAAAAGGCATATAAATCTGCCCCAACTCACGCACATTGGTGTACACCACACGCATACGCGGCAGATACCCCAACTGCACCACTTGCTTAGTAATGCTGAATGCGCCGGTAATCAGCGCTTGTGAGGCAATGACCGTGGCAGCGGTGGCCATGCCAACTAATGCAAACTGCGGCGCATCGCCCCATTCGGTCGGGATCAACATAAAAAACGGATTGGCCTTCGCTTCTGGCTGTGCTAGCAATAAGGCGCCTTGTCCAAAATAATTCAGCACCAAAGCCGGCATCACCCCACAAAACCAGGCCAAACGGATAGGTGTTTTACCAAAATGCCCCATATCCGCGTACAGCGCCTCTGCGCCTGTCACGCACAGCACCACCGCGCCCAGAATAATGAAGGCTATGGCTGGCGCCTCAGCAATAAAGTGCAGGGCATACAAAGGGTTAAGGGCTCTGAGCACGCCAGGGTTCTGCGCGATATGCCATACACCCAGCGCGGCGATACACACAAACCACAGCAGCATGATGGGGCCAAAAGCCTTGCCGATATCCGTAGTGCCATAGCGTTGCACAAAAAACAGCGCCGCCAAAATCCCCAAAGTCATGGGCAGCACATATTCTTGGAATTCGTGGTTGATGACCGTGAGGCCTTCCACTGCCGACAGCACCGAAATCGCTGGCGTTATCACGCCATCGCCATAAAACAAGCAGGTGCCAAACACGCCCATCAGCATGATCCAGCGGTGGCGGCGCGGGTTGTCTTTGACGGCGTTAGATGCCAGCGCCAGCATGGCGATCAGACCGCCTTCGCCTTTATTGTCTGCGCGCAAAACCAGCGTCACATACTTCAAGCTCACGATAATGGTGAGCGTCCAAACAAAAAGTGAAAGCACACCGTACACATTGTCAGGCGTGAAGTTCACATGACCTGTGCCAAACACTTCTTTCATGGCATACAGAACCGATGTGCCGATATCACCATACACCACGCCAAGAGCACCCAAGGTCAGGGCGGGTAAGGTGGATTTTTGTGTGGGCTGCATAAAACGGACCTAAGCCAGTCAAAGGGGGTTTTGACGAAAGCATGGCGCATAAACTGTAGGGCTTAGCATTGTCGGTTTATTTTCACCGCCGCGTCTGCGCTCAAATGGGGTAGAGGGCGAATTTGTAGAAAAATTTGCGCGGCCATATAAAACTGGTGTACAATCCGCCTTCCCTTTCGCAAATGGTTGCGAGTGGGTTCATCGTTTCTCTCAACAGTATGCTGCTTGCAGTGTGCTACGAGGCCAAGACTATTTGGTTACTGTGGCTTTAATTTAGCTGCTTGGCCAGACAAGTTGGAAAGCAAAAAAATGATCCAGACCGAATCTCGACTAGAGGTTGCTGACAACACGGGTGCCAAATCGCTTTTGTGCATCAAAGTGCTCGGCGGCTCTAAGCGTCGCTACGCCTCCGTTGGCGACATTATTAAAGTAAGCGTGAAAGAAGCTGCTCCTCGTGCTCGCGTCAAAAAAGGCGATGTGTACAGTGCAGTGGTTGTTCGTACTGCTAAAGGCATCCGTCGTCCCGATGGCTCGCTCGTTAAGTTTGACGGCAATGCCGCAGTATTGCTCAATAGCAAAATGGAGCCGATCGGCACTCGTATCTTTGGCCCTGTAACGCGTGAGTTGCGTTCAGAGCGCTTCATGAAGATCGTGTCTTTGGCGCCTGAAGTTTTGTAAGGGGCTGTTGTCATGAACAAACTGATTAAAGGTGACGAAGTTATCGTTATCGCCGGCCGTGATAAAGGTAAGCGCGGAAAAATCGCTGCGCGTACTGGCGTTGAGCACCTCATCGTTGAGGGTGTGAACTTGGTAAAAAAACACACCAAACCTAACCCTATGAAGGGTGAGGAAGGTGGCATCATTACTAAAGAAATGCCCATACACCAGTCCAATGTGGCCATCTTCAATGCGTCTGCTGGCAAAGCCGATCGCGTTGCGATTAAGCAGCTCGAGGGTGGTAAGCGCGTGCGCGTATTCAAGTCTAACGGCGCTGAAGTTGCGTAAGAAGGGTAAAAGATGTCTCGCTTGCAACAACAATATCGCGAAAAAATCGCTGCCGAATTGACTGAAAAATTCGGCTACAAATCTACTATGGAAGTTCCGCGCATCACCAAAATCACCTTGAATATGGGTGTGAGTGAAGCCGTTGCTGATAAGAAAGTCATGGACCACGCGGTGGCTGACTTGACTAAAATCGCAGGCCAAAAACCTGTTGTTACTAAGGCGAAAAAAGCCATTGCGGGCTTCAAAATCCGTGAGCAGCAAGCTATTGGCTGCATGGTAACGCTGCGTGGCGTGCAGATGTACGAATTCCTCGATCGCTTTGTCAATATCGCTCTGCCGCGCGTGCGCGATTTCCGCGGTATTTCTGGCCGTTCATTCGATGGCCGTGGCAACTACAACATCGGCGTAAAAGAGCAAATCATTTTCCCCGAGATCGAGTACGACAAGGTGGACGCTTTGCGTGGTCTGAATATCAGCATCACCACAACGGCCAAAACTGACGAAGAAGCCAAGGCGCTGCTCCAGGCTTTCCGTTTCCCCTTCAAAAACTAAGAGTGCAACATGGCTAAACAAGCATTGATTCAGCGCGAACTCAAGCGAGAAAAACTCGTTGCTAAGTTCGCCCAAAAATATGCCGAACTGCAGGCCATCGTTGCCGATGCCAGCAAGTCTGACGAAGAGCGCATGGTTGCCCGTTTCGCTCTGCAAAAACTGCCTCGTAACGCCAACCCGACGCGCCTGCGTGCGCGCTGCGAGGTGACTGGTCGTCCGCGCGGTACTTTCCGTCAATTTGGTCTGGGGCGCAGCAAGGTGCGTGAGATGGCTTTCGATGGCCGCATTCCTGGCGTTATCAAAGCCAGCTGGTAAGGAGTAGCAATTATGAGCATGAGTGATCCTATTGCTGACCTGCTGACGCGCATCCGTAATGCGCAAATGGTGGCTAAGCAAACCGTTTTGGTGCCTTCTTCCAAGCTGAAAGTGGCTATCGCCCAAGTATTGAAAGACGAAGGTTATATCGATGGATTTCAAGTGAAAACCGAAGAGGGCAAAGCCACTTTGGAAATCGCTTTGAAATACTACGCAGGTCGCCCTGTGATTGAGCGCATTGAGCGCGTAAGTCGCCCAGGCCTGCGTGTTTACAAAGGTCGCGACCAAATCCCTCAAGTCATGAACGGCTTGGGTGTGGCGATTGTGACTACCCCTAAAGGCGTCATGACTGATCGCAAAGCGCGCGCTACTGGCGTGGGCGGCGAAGTCCTGTGCTATGTCGCTTAATCGGGAAGGAGTGCAATATGTCCCGCGTAGCTAAAGCAAATATCACGGTTCCCGCAGGTGTTGAATTCAATCAAGCTGGTTCAAGCGTCACTGTTAAAGGTGCAGGCGGTTCCTTGTCTTTGAATATCAACTCCTTGGTGAGCTTGAAAAATGAAGCTGGTGTTTTGAGCTTTGCGCCTGTAAACGACAGTCGTGAGGCCAACGCCATGGCTGGCACGATGCGTCAGTTGGTAAACAACATGGTGCAAGGCGTTAGCAAAGGCTTTGAGAAAAAACTCAATTTGGTCGGCGTAGGTTTTAAAGCCGCGGCCTCAGGTTCTAAATTGAACTTGGCCATTGGTTTTTCTCATCCTGTCGATTTTGAAATGCCAGCAGGCATCAAAGTGGCTACCCCTACACCTACAGAGATCGTTCTGACGGGTGCAGATCGTCAAGTATTGGGTCAAATCGCGGCGGAAATTCGCGCGGTTCGTCCACCTGAGCCTTACAAAGGCAAAGGCATCCGTTATTCGGATGAAGTTGTCGTCATCAAAGAAACCAAAAAGAAATAAGGAGTCTAGACGATGCTTACGAAAAAACAACAGCGTCTGCGCCGTGCGCGCCAGACTCGTATTCGTATCGCCCAGCAAGGCATTGCTCGCCTGGTGGTCAATCGGACCAATCTGCACATTTATGCCAACATCGTTTCTGCCGATGGCAGCAAAGTGCTGGCTGCAGCCTCTACCTCGGAAGCCGAAGTGGTCAAGGCCATCGGTGGCGCAGGCAAGGGCGGCAATGTGGCAGCAGCTACGGCTATTGGCAAACGCATTGCTGAAAAAGCCAAAGCAGCTGGTGTCGAGGCTGTCGCCTTTGACCGTTCGGGCTTTGCCTACCATGGCCGTGTAAAAGCCTTGGCCGAGGCGGCGCGTGAAGCGGGTCTGCAGTTTTAAGCCAAGAAGGAAGACGAAATGGCACGAGTACAAGCTAAACCGCAAGACGACGCCCGTGACGACGGCTTGCGCGAGAAAATGATTGCGGTCAACCGCGTGACCAAAGTGGTCAAAGGTGGTCGTATTTTGAGCTTTGCGGCACTGACTGTTGTTGGTGATGGCGATGGCGGCGTGGGTATGGGTAAAGGCAAGGCTAAGGAAGTTCCAGTAGCCGTGCAAAAAGCCATGGAAGAAGCGCGTCGCAATCTGCGTAAAGCCTCTTTGAAAAATGGCACTGTGCACCACACAGTCCATGGCCGCCATGGCGCAGCTAGTGTTGCTTTAATGCCTGCACCTAAAGGTACGGGCATCATTGCTGGCGGCCCTATGCGTGCGGTATTCGAAGTAGTGGGCATTACAGACATCGTGGCTAAGAGCCATGGTTCTAGCAACCCCTACAACATGGTGCGCGCCACTTTGGATGCGCTGGGCAAAATGACGACTCCTGCTGAGATTGCTGCCAAACGCGGCAAGTCAGTAGAAGACATCTTCGCATGAGGTGTTTGTGATGACTAACACTGAGAAAAAAATCAAAGTACAGCTGGTGCGTAGCCCTATTGGCTGCAAACAGTCTCACCGCGACACCGTGCGTGGTTTGGGCTTGCGCCGTCTCAATTCTGTATCTGAGTTGGTTGATACGCCTGCAGTGCGCGGCATGATCAATAAGATCGACTATTTGGTAAGGGTGCTGTAATCATGGAACAGACTACTACTCTGCACTCCATCGCTCCTGCTGATGGCTCTAAAAAAGCGCGTCGTCGCGTAGGTCGTGGTATTGGCTCTGGTTTGGGTAAAACCGCAGGCCGTGGCCACAAAGGTCAAAAATCACGCTCAGGCGGTTTTCACAAAGTCGGTTTTGAAGGCGGTCAAATGCCTTTGCAGCGTCGCTTGCCTAAGCGTGGTTTTAAATCCACTACGCTCAAGTACAACGCTGAAGTGACTTTGGCCGACTTGGAAAAACTCGGCGCAGCTGAAGTTGATCTGTTGGTCTTGAAAGACGCAGGCTTGGTGGCTCATATCGCTAAAACGGTGAAAGTCATTAAAACTGGCGCCATCAAAACTGCTGTGAAATTGACAGGTGTTGGTGCAACTGCTGGCGCGAAAGCAGCTATCGAAGCTGCTGGCGGCCAAGTAGTTGAAGCGGCATAAGCTGTACAGCTAAAAACCGTAAACGCGTATGGCAACTACCGCACAAACTACAGCAAAAGCAAAAAACTACGGCGACCTGTGGTCGCGCCTGACTTTTTTGCTGCTGGCCTTGGTGGTGTATCGACTGGGGGCGCATATTCCTGTACCAGGGATAGACCCTAACGAGCTGCAAAAACTGTTTGAAGGCCAGAGTAACGGCATATTGGGCTTGTTCAATATGTTCTCTGGTGGCGCGTTGTCACGCTTTACGGTTTTTGCTTTGGGCATCATGCCCTACATCTCAGCATCGATCATTTTGCAAATCGCCACCTATGTTTATCAGCCCTTAGAGGCGCTGAAAAAAGAGGGTGAGGCAGGTCGCCGCAAAATCACGCAGTACACGCGTTACGGCACCTTGGGTCTGGCTTTGTTTCAATCCTTGGGCATTGCTAGCTTGCTGCAAAGCCAGCCTGGTTTGGTGATTAATCCTGGTTTCGCCTTCAAACTCTCTGCCGTGGTGACTTTGACCGCAGGCACAATGTTTTTGATGTGGCTGGGCGAGCAAATCACTGAGCGTGGCCTAGGTAATGGTATTTCTATCATCATCTTCGCTGGCATTGTCGCTGGTTTGCCTGGCGCGATAGGTGGCCTCTTGCAGCAGATCAGTAGTGGTGCTTTGGGCTGGTTTGCTGGTATGCTGATTTTGGCTTTGGTTATCCTGGTTACTTGGTTTGTGGTCTTTATCGAAAGCGGGCAGCGTAAAGTGTTGGTCAATTACGCACGCCGCCAAGTAGGTAATCGCGTTTACAGCGCACCTGCATCGCATCTGCCACTCAAATTGAATATGGCCGGGGTCATCCCTCCTATTTTTGCCTCTTCTATCATCCTGCTACCTGCAACGCTGGTAGGCTGGTTTGGTGGCAGCAGTGAAAAAACCAATTGGCTGAAAGATGTGTCTGACACCTTAGTTCCGGGGCAGCCCGTACACATGGTGCTGTACGCAGCAGCGATTATTTTCTTCTGCTTTTTCTATACGGGCATGGTTTTCAATAGCCGTGAAACCGCAGACAATTTGAAGAAAAGTGGTGCTTTTGTGCCCGGTATTCGCCCTGGTGACAATACAGCGCGCTACCTCGATGGTATCTTGCTGCGCTTGACTTTTGCCGGAGCCATCTACCTTACCGTGATTTGTTTGTTGCCTGAGTTTTTGATGGCCTACTACAAAATGCCCTTCTATTTTGGCGGCACTTCTTTGCTGATCATTGTGGTGGTGGCGATGGACTTCATGGCACAGGTACAAAACTACATGATGAGCCAGCAGTATGACTCCTTGCTCAAAAAAGCCAACTTTAAGTAAGCGAATATGGCCAAGGATGATGTGATTCAAATGCAGGGTGAGGTCGTCGAAAACCTCCCCAATGCGACTTTCCGTGTAAAACTGGAAAACGGCCATGTGGTGCATGGCCATATCTCTGGCAAGATGCGTATGCACTACATCCGTATTTTGCCTGGCGATAAAGTGACGGTAGAGATGACCCCTTACGATCTCAGCCGTGCCCGTATCGTCTTCCGTGCCAAGTAATTGGCGTGATTAGACTCATTAGATTCAACGATCGATTATTTGGAGTTCGATATGAAAGTATCCGCCTCAGTTAAGAAAATGTGCCGCAATTGCAAGGTTATCCGCCGCAAAGGTGTTGTGCGCATTATTTGTACCGACCCACGCCACAAACAGCGTCAAGGCTAAGGTTCATACCTTCCCGCTTGGCTAGAATTACCGTTTGAAGGAAACAAAACATGGCTCGTATTGCAGGTGTAAATATTCCAACACACCAACATGCTGAAATTGGCTTGACCGCAATTTATGGCGTAGGCCGTTCGCGCGCTCGTGCTATCTGCGAAGCAGCAGGTATCCCATTTGCGAAAAAAGTCAAAGAGTTGTCAGACGACGATTTGAAAAAAATCACTGATGTACTGGCTCAATTCACCCTAGAAGGTGATCTGCGTCGTGAAACCACGATGAATATCAAACGCTTGATGGATATTGGCTGCTACCGCGGCTTCCGTCATCGTCGCGGCCTGCCTATGCGCGGCCAGCGCACGCGTACTAATGCGCGTACACGCAAAGGTCCGAAAAAAGGCCAAGTGGCATTGAAAAAATAAGCTTGCGCTTATTTGATTGCTTGAATTCACACTAAGGTAGAGATTTTCAATGGCTAAAGCTCCTAGCTCTAATTCTGCGCAACGCATGCGCAAAAAAGTACGCAAAAACATCGCTGATGGCATTGCCCATGTGCACGCGTCCTTTAACAACACCATCATCACCATCACCGATCGCCAAGGCAATGCTTTGTCTTGGGCATCTTCTGGTGGTCAAGGCTTCAAAGGCTCGCGCAAATCTACGCCTTTTGCAGCCCAAGTGGCTTCTGAAGTGGCTGGTCGTGCAGCTATGGAGCAAGGCATTAAAAACCTGGAAGTAGAAATCAAAGGGCCAGGTCCTGGCCGTGAATCTTCTGTCCGCGCCTTGGGTGCTTTGGGCATTCGCATCACAGCTATTGCTGATGTTACGCCAGTGCCGCACAACGGCTGCCGCCCACAAAAGCGCCGTCGCATCTAATCGTTTTATAAAGCTGGCTATAATGGCCAGCTTTTCGCGCCTCGCAAACGCTTTTCTTCCACGAAAAGCGGTGTTGCGGGGCATTTTTCGTAAGCCCACCGCAGCTATATATTCAATAGCTGCTCAGGCAAGTTCATCTTGCCTCAGACATTAAAAGGATTGCAAAGTGGCAAAGTATATTGGCCCCAAGGCTAAACTCTCCCGCCGTGAAGGCACTGACCTCTTTTTAAAGAGCGCGCGTCGCTCTATTGCGGATAAAGCTAAATTCGACAGCAAGCCCGGCCAGCATGGCCGCACTTCTGGTCAACGCACCTCTGACTACGGTCTGCAACTGCGTGAAAAGCAAAAAGTCAAACGCATCTACGGCGTTCTGGAGCGTCAATTCCGCCGTTATTTCGCGGAAGCCGATCGCCGCCGTGGCAACACCGGTGAAAACCTGCTCAGCCTGCTGGAAAGCCGTTTGGACAATGTGGTCTATCGCATGGGTTTTGCTTCTACGCGCGCTGAAGCGCGCCAGTTGGTATCGCACAAAGCCATTTTGGTCAATGGCAATCCCGTCAACATCCCTTCTTACTCTGTAAAAGCCGGCGATGTGGTTTCTGTGCGTGAAAAATCTAAAAATCAAGCTCGCGTCATTGAAGCGCTGCAACTGGCAGGCCAAATCGGCTTCCCAGCTTGGGTCGAAGTGGACACGGCTAAATCACAAGGCGTATTCAAAAAATCGCCTGATCGCGACGAATTTGGCGCTGATATCAACGAATCCCTGATCGTTGAATTGTATTCACGCTAATCGCTGCGGGTCTGCTGCAAGTGCACCTCTGCCCTTGCAGCAGCTTTCGCTTTTGTGCATCAGCCTTACCCGTGTAACGAGCGGGGGGTATTGAGAAAGAAACACTGCATGCAATCCACTATTTTGAAACCCAAAGCCATCCAAGTTGAGCAGCAAGGCCACAACCGTGCCCGCGTTACCCTGGAGCCCTTTGAGCGTGGCTACGGCCACACCCTGGGCAATGGCCTGCGCCGTGTGCTGCTGTCATCGATGCTGGGCTATGCGCCCACTGAAGTCAGCATCGCTGGCGTGCTGCACGAGTTTTCCTCCATCGATGGCGTACAAGAAGATGTCATTCACATCCTCTTAAACCTCAAAGGTGTAGTGTTTAAACTCAACGGCCGTGATGAAGTCACCCTCACCCTGCACAAAGAAAGCGCAGGCGTGGTTACGGCTAAAGACATCCAACTGCCGCATGATGTAGAAATCATCAACCCTGATCATGTTATCGCCACGCTCAGCCAAGGTGCTAAGCTGGATATGCAAATCAAGGTCGAAAAAGGCCGTGGCTATGTGCCAGGCAGCGTGCGTAAACACGCTGACGAGCAAAACAAAGGCGTAGGCCGTATCGTTTTAGATGCTTCCTTCTCGCCCATCAAACGCGTCAGCTACGCCGTAGAAAACGCCCGTGTTGAACAGCGCACCGATCTGGACAAATTGGTCATGGAAATCGAGACCAATGGCGCCATCACCGCTGAAGACGCCGTGCGCGCCGCCGCCCGCATCTTGGTCGAGCAACTGGCCGTATTTGCCCAAATCGATGCCAGCGAACTCGCCGCCTTTGAAAGCGGTGCCGCTGCAGCCAGCCAGCAATTTGACCCCATCTTGCTGCGCCCTGTGGACGAGCTGGAACTCACCGTGCGTTCAGCCAACTGCCTCAAAGCAGAAAACATCTACTACATCGGTGATTTGATTCAGCGCACTGAAAACGAGCTGCTCAAAACCCCGAATCTGGGCCGTAAATCGCTCAACGAAATCAAAGAAGTGCTGGCTCAGCGCGGCTTGACTTTGGGCATGCGCCTGGAAAACTGGCCACCTGCTGGCCTGGAAAAAAAGTAAATTAAATTTTGGTGAGCTGCCAGTACCTGATACGGCTGGCAAGCAATTTAAACGAAAGGAAAACACACCATGCGTCACGGAAACGGACTCCGCAAACTCAATCGCACTAGCGCGCACCGCAAAGCCATGTTCCAAAACATGATGAACTCGCTGATCGCGCATGAAGCCATCAAAACCACCGTACCTAAAGCCAAAGAACTGCGTAGCATCATCGAACCGATGATCACCTTGGCTAAAGTGGACAGCGTGGCTAATCGCCGTCTGGCCTTCGCCCGCCTGCGTGACAACGCCAGCGTGGCTAAATTGTTCAATGAACTCGGCCCTCGTTTCAAAGCCCGTCCAGGTGGCTACACACGCATCCTGAAAATGGGCTTCCGCCAAGGTGACAACGCGCCTATGGCCTATGTTGAATTGGT
>CAZSPW010000037.1:0-16726 GCA_964608575.1 uncultured Burkholderiaceae bacterium
CACTCACTTCACCTTTGGCCAGTTCATCACTGCCAAAAATCAGGGCATAACGCGCACCTGAAGTATCGGCTTTTTTGAACTGGCTTTTAAAGCTGCCCATGCTGGGGCTGCCGTCTGCAGCGGCGCTGCTGGTGTGCATTTGTACGGATACGCCGGCTTGCCGCAAAGCGTTGGCGCAAAGCATGGCTTGCGGCAGGGCGGCTATATCTGGGATGACGGCGTAGCAATCGGGCGCAGGTTCAGGCAGGGCGATGCCCTGCTCTTTCACCAGCTCCAGCACGCGCTCCACGCCCATGGCCCAGCCTATGGCGGGCGCAGGTTTGCCGCCCAGCATTTCCATCAAATAGTCGTAACGGCCACCGCCGCAGATGGTGCCTTGGCTGCCCAAGGCGGTGGTGACGAATTCAAACACCGTGAGGTTGTAGTAATCCAAGCCGCGCACCAGCCGTGGATTGAGCGTAAAGGCCACGCCGTGCGCAGTCAAAATATCTTGCACGGTTTGGAAATGCGCCTTGGATGCCGCTCCCAAATGCTCCATCAGCTTGGGCGCGTTTTCTACCAAGCTTTGCATGGCGGGGTTTTTGGTGTCCAAAATCCGCAGCGGGTTGGCGTGCAGGCGGCGGCGGGCATCTTCGTCCAATTGCTCGGCGTGCTGCTCAAAATAGGCAATCAAGGCAGCGCGGTGGGCGCGGCGCTCTTCAGGCTGGCCCAGGCAATTGAGCTGCAATTGCACCCCTTGCAGGCCGATTTTTTGCCACAGGCTGTGCGCCAGCAAAATGATTTCAGCATCGACTTCAGCGCCACCAAAGCCTAGGGCTTCAGCGCCAATTTGGTGAAACTGGCGGTAGCGCCCGCGCTGGGGGCGTTCGTGGCGAAACATGGGACCCATGTAGTACAAACGCTTGCCACCTTCATAGAGCAAATTGTGTTCAATCGCGGCGCGGCACACGCCCGCCGTACCTTCGGGGCGCAGGGTGAGTTTGTCGCCGTTGAGTTTGTCCTCAAAGGAGTACATCTCTTTTTCCACAATATCGGTGGCTTCGCCTATGCCGCGTACAAACAGGGGCGTGGGTTCGACTATGGGCAGGCGCGTGTTGCGGTAGGCAAAACTGGCCATGACGGCGCGCACCTGCTCCTCCAGCCATTCCCAATGGGCAGAAGCGGGCGGCAGGATGTCATTCATGCCTTTAACTGCGAGGATTTTTTGGATTTTTGGGGCTGCGCTCATGGCAAAAACACTTCAAAAACAGGAGCTGCTCAGGCAGCTTTGGCGGCCTAAAACCGCGAAAAGACTATAAAAAGCAAGATGCCAGCTTGCGCTGGCATCGGCTTGCTTTGAAAGGGCCTAGGCTTACAGCAATACGGCTTTTTCAATCACCACCGCTTCAACAGGCACATCATCATGAAAACCTTTGCGGCCGGTTTTGACTTTTTTGATGGCGTCAACCACTTCTTT
The DNA here is from genome assembly GCA_964608575.1 of uncultured Burkholderiaceae bacterium. GTDB lineage: Bacteria > Pseudomonadota > Gammaproteobacteria > Burkholderiales > Burkholderiaceae_C > JAMIFN01. The sequence goes on from CAZSPW010000037.1 coordinate 1,457, forward strand.
GCCGCCTGTGACTTTGCCAAATACGGCATAGCCCCAGCCTGAGCCTGTAGGCGCTTGGAAATTCAAAAAGTCATTGTTTTTCACATTGATGAAAAACTGTGCGCTGGCCGAATGTGGGGCGCTGGTGCGCGCCATGGCGATGGTGTATTCGTCGTTGCGCAGGCCGTTATCGGCTTCGTTGGTGATTTCGGCATCGGTGGGTTTTTGCTGCATTTGCGCGTCAAAACCGCCGCCTTGCACCATGAAGCCGTCGATCACGCGGTGAAAAATCGTGCCGTCGTAATGGCCTTTTTTCACATAATTAACAAAGTTAGCCACGGTTTTAGGTGCTTTGACTTCGTCCAGCTCCAAAGTAATGATGCCGCGACCGGCGATATGCAGTTCAACTTGGGTGCTCATGGGATACTTTCTAAAAATAGGCAAACAATAAACGCCAGCCATACTGGCCGGCGCTGGGCGCTAGAATCCGCGCCGAACTCAGCAATTTTAGGCGATAAATTTTGTCATCCATACAACTGACCTTGAGCAATCGACAGCGTTTGGCCATCACTTGGTGCGCCATCGTGGCGGTTTTCGCACTCCTTTTGTGGAAGCTGGGCACGGTGCTTACGCCGTTCTTGATTGCCGCAGTGTTGGCCTATGTGCTCAACCCACTGGTAGGCAAGCTGCAAAAACGCAGCCCACGCCTGTCACGCAGCGCGGCCAGCACCATCGTGATTGTCTTGTTCTTGCTGCTGGTTTTGAGCCTGCTGGCGCTGGTGGCACCGATTGTTTTGCAGGATTTGCCCAAGATTCGCGCGCTTATTCCTTGGGTTTTAGATAGCTTGAGTAATCAACTAGGGCCGGTGCTGAATAAATTAGGTCTGCCTATCAAGCTGGAGGCGGAGACGCTGAAGCACCTGTTGGCCAATTGGATGGGCGATGGCTCTGACGAGAATTCAAGCAAATTGCTAACGCAAATTGTCAGCACGCTGTGGACGGGCAGCAGTGTGTTTTTGGCCTTTATCGGCAATGCGCTGCTGATTCCCTTGGTGCTGTTTTATTTGCTATTAGATTGGCCGCGCTTGTTAGCCCGCGCAGTGGATTTGGTGCCCTTGCCTTGGCAGGAAAAATTCTCGCAATTAGGCCGTGAGGTGGACGAGGTGCTGGGGCAGTATTTGCGTGGGCAGCTCTCGGTCATGCTGGTCATGGCATGTTTTTACAGCCTAGGCTTGATGCTGGGCGGCCTGCAATTGGCACTGCCTATAGGCGTGTTTACAGGTTTGGCGATGTTTGTGCCTTATGTGGGCTACGGCCTGGGCCTGGTGCTGGCGCTGCTGGCGGCCACACTGCAATTTGGCTTGCTCAAAGCGGGCATCGTGGTGGGCATCGTCTATGGTTTGGGGCAATTGCTCGAGAGTTTTTATTTAACGCCTAAATGGGTGGGCGAACGCATAGGCTTGCACCCAGTGCTGGTGATTTTTGCTTTGATGGCTTTTGGTCACTTGCTAGGCTTTACTGGTATGTTGATAGCCCTGCCTTTGTCTGCGATTTTGTTTGTCTTATGGCAGCACCTCTACCAACACTACCGCAGCTCGGCTTTGTATTTGGGGCAAAAAAAACCAGCTGCTACCGCGACTGAGGCTGGCGAACAAGAGCAGGTGTGATGCAGCAAATTCCTCTGGATATCGGCCTAGAACGCACGCCCGAACTGGCGCATTATTTGCCCGGCCCGAATGCGGCGGCTTTCGCGCAGGTGCAAGCATGGTTGGCACACCAAGGAGATAACCCCGTGCCCCTGTATATATGGGGCCAGGCCAGCAGCGGTAAAACCTATTTATTGCGGGCGGCACAGCACGCGCTTAGCGCCCGTGGCCTGAAAACAGGGTGGATGGACAGCCACTGCCAAGCGCCAGACTTCGACGAGGACTGGGGCGCTATTTTCTTAGATGAGGTGCAGCATTACGACGCTGCACAACAGCAGCAGGCCTTTAGCTGGTTAGCACAAGCCAAGGCCTTGCATATGCCCGTATTGGCCGCAGGTGATGCCCCGCCGCTGGCGCTGGATTTACGCGAAGACCTGCGCAATCGCCTGGGTTGGGGTTTGGTGCAAACGCTGCAAGTCTTGAGCGAGGAGCAAACCCGCGCCGTGTTGCGGCAAGAGGCCGACGCCCGTGGCATTGTGCTGAGCGAGGAGGTGCTGGACTTTATGCTGCGCCACTTCAGCCGCGATTTAGCCAGCCTGATGGAATTGCTCGAGCACATCGACGGCTACGCCCTGTATGCCAAACGCGCCGTCACTGTGCCACTGATCAAAGCCATGCTGCTGGAATAAGCCCAAGCAGGTTTTGGGTATGTTTTCGGCTTTTTAAGCCGCCAAATCTGCCTGAGCAGCTCACTTTTTTGATGCTGGGCGCTTCACTTAAGCCGTTTGCGCTTCGCTTAGGCCCAAAGCTTGCAACAGCGGCCTATCGCCTTGTTCGTCTTGTATGCGTGTAGGCAAACCCATGACTTCCAGCAGCTGCAAGAAAGGCAGCGGCGGCAGCTCCTCCACATTGGCCATGCGGCGCACATCCCACTGCCCGCCTGCGATCAATATTGCTGCGGCCACAGCAGGCACGCCCGCCGTGTATGAAATGGCTTGGCTGCCAACTTCGCGGTAATTGTCCGCATGGTCGCAAACATTGTAGATAAACACCTCTTTGGCTTGCCCGTCGCTGCCTAGACCCCGCACTTTATCGCCGATGCAGGTTTTACCCGTATAGGTGGGGGCCAATGAAGCAGGATCGGGCAACAAAGCCTTGACCACATGCAGGGGCACCACTTCTTGCCCTGTTTGCAGGCGCACGGGCTGCTCAGACAGCAAGCCCAGTTTATTCAACACGGTGAAAATATTGATGTAGTGATCGGAAAAACCCATCCAAAAACGAATGGTCGGAACATCCAACAAGCTCGAGAGCGAGTGCAGCTCGTCATGCCCAGTCAGATAAGTGCTTTGCAGCCCCACCACGGGCAAATCCCAGTCTTGGCGCGTTTCAAACATTTTGCCCGCCGTCCATTGGCGGTTTTGCCAAGACCAGACCGTACCGGTGAACTCGCGGAAATTGATTTCAGGATCGAAATTGGTGGCAAAGTAACGCCCGTGGCTGCCTGCATTGGTGTCGATGATGTCTATGCTGTCGATGCGCTCGAACAGCTCATCGGCCGCGACTTTGGCGTAGGCATTGACCACGCCAGGATCAAAACCGCAGCCCAATACTGCCGTGATGCCTGCGTCTTGGCACTCTTGGCGGCGCTTCCATTCGTAATTGGCGTACCACGGCGGCGCTTCGCAAATTTTGCTAGGGTCTTCGTGAATGGCGGTATCAATATAGGCAGCGCCCGTGGCGATACAGGCGCTCATGACCGCCATATTCAAAAAAGACGAACCTGCTTGAATCACGATTTGCGCCCTAGTTTGGCGTATCAGCGCCGCTGTGGCCTCGATATCCAAAGCATTCAGCGCATGGGCTTTAAGCAGGCCGGGCTGCTGCATATTGCCTTTGGTAAAGACCGATTCGACTATGGCTTGGCATTTAGCAAAAGTGCGCGAAGCGATATGAATATCGCCCAGCAAGACATTGTTTTGCGCGCATTTATGCGCCACTACATGGGCTACGCCGCCCGCGCCAATGATGAGGATATTTTTTTTCATCGCCTGCTCTCCTTAATCCTTAAATCTCTAACCCTAGATACCCAATTAACCTAAGCTATTGACAAAGTCGTCATAAGAAAAACTGCGCACCAGGCGCTCGCGGCCATCGTGCTCTTTCACCGCAATGGCGGGCATGGCTAGGCCGTTAAACCAATTTTTCTTGACCATGGTGTAGCCCGCAGCGTCTTGAATCGATAAGCGCGAGCCCACTTGCAGCGGAGCAGGAAAATCAAACTCCCCGAAGACATCGCCAGCCAGACAGGTTTTGCCACAAACCATATAGCGGTGCTCGCCTTGGTTTGGCTCTATGCGCGCACTCAGGCGGTAGATCAGTAAATCGAGCATATGCGCTTCGGTGGAGCTATCGACCACCACCACATTTTTGCCGCGCTGCATGACATCGAGCACCGTCACTTCCAGCGTAGCGGCGTTTTGGGCAATGGCTTCGCCCGGCTCCAAATACACCTGTACCCCATACTTTTGCGCAAAGGCTTTCAGGCGTGCAGCCAAGGCCTCTAAAGGGTAATCTGGCGCGGTAAAGTGTATGCCACCGCCCAAACTGATCCACTGCACTTGCGCGAACAAATGCCCGTATCTCGCTTCAACTTCGCTCAATAAAGCATCAAATTTGTTGAAATCACGGTTTTCGCAATTATTGTGAATCATGAAGCCGCTAATCTGCGGCAATACGGCGGCAATTTTTTCGGCATCGCCCTCGCCTAGACGGCTAAATGGACGCGCGGGGTCGGCCAAATCGTAACCCGCTACGCTCAGCCCTGGATTCAAACGCAAACCCCGGGGAATAGCACGACTGGGCTGGGCAAAACGCTCTAGCTGGGCAATGGAGTTGAAAATGATTTTGTCTGCATAGCCCACCGCTTCGGTGATTTCATGGTCCGCCCAAGCTACGCTATAGGCGTGGGTTTCACCGCCAAATTTCTCGCGCCCTAGGCGCAGCTCAAACAGCGATGAAGAAGTGCTGCCATCTACATACTTGGCAAAGCTATCGGCAACAGGCCAAGCAGCCAAGCACTTGAGTGCTAACAAAATTTTCGCACCCGAGAGCTCGCGCAAGCGCGCAGCTTGCTGCAAATTGCGCTCTAAAGCGGCGCGATCAATCAAGTAATAGGGAGTAGCGATAGCCGAAGTAGTCAAATGCGTCACCCGTCATAGTCCGAAAAAACCCAAAAATGCAGGCAGCCACTGCCCGCTTATGGCAGCGTGCTGCAAGCGCCATCAAAGCAAAGTGTGGTTTTAAACCGATGTTCGGCTATGGCAAAACTGATCCTGCATAGGGTGCAGGCGTTTGGGCGCGGCAAGCGAAATTTGTGGGTACAAGCAGGGTGCACGACACTGCGAGTAAACAACTGGGACTATCCCCAGTTGGGTGAGGGCGTCTGTAAGCTTAGACACGGCGTCCTTTCCAACCAGTAGATGCAAACGGCGCGAAAATACCTGATGTAGCGGTAAGTCGCGTTTATATGCGGCAAAGTGCGCTATTCTAAACCAAAGAAAAACAAGCCTAGGGTTTGCGCTAGTCCGCTTGATGGCTTGGCGGGGTTTTCGCTCTCGCTACAATGGCGCGTTGCATTTTTACCCCGCAAATTCTTTTTTATACAAACAAAGGCAGCAAGCCATGACGAATGAAGAAATCCTCGCCCAGTTTGGCCCACGCGAATCCATGGAATACGATGTGGTCATCGTAGGCGGCGGCCCCGGCGGTTTATCAGCCGCTATTCGCATCAAACAATTGGCAGCGGAAAAAGGCCAGGAAGTGTCGGTAGTCGTGCTGGAAAAAGGCTCAGAGCCTGGCGCACACATTTTGTCTGGCGCGGTGATTGATCCGAAAGCCATCACCGAACTCATCCCCGATTGGAAAGAAAAGGGCGCTCCGCTACATCAAGCCGTGACAGACGATGCCATGCTGTTTTTGAGCGAGAAAGGCGCGTTTCGCACCCCTAATTTCATGCTGCCCAAATCGCTGCACAACCACGGCAATTACATCGCCAGCCTGGGCGAAGTCACGCGCTGGCTGGCAGGCCAGGCCGAGGAGCTGGGCGTGGAGATTTTCCCTGGCTTTGCCGCTGCCGAAGTGCTGTACGACGAGCAAGGCCGCGTCAAAGGCGTGGCTACTGGGAATATGGGCGTGGGTAAAGACGGCAACCCCACTGACGACTTCCAACTGGGCATGGAGCTGCTGGGCAAATACACCATTTTTGCCGAAGGCGCGCGCGGCCAATTGGGCCGTCAGCTGATTGCCAAATTCAAACTGGACGCTGACTGCGACCCGCAAACCTATGGCTTGGGCATCAAAGAAGTGTGGGAGATTGACCCTGCCCGCCACGAGCCTGGTTTGGTGGTACACACCGCAGGCTGGCCTATGGAAAACGACACTTACGGCGGTGCTTTTCTCTACCACGCGCCTGAAAACAAGGTGTATTTGGGCTTTATCACGGGTTTGAATTACGCCAACCCCTACCTCAGCCCGTTTGAAGAGTTCCAACGCTGGAAAACCCATCCCAATATTCGCTGGTATCTGGAAGGCGATGAGGCCAAAGGCATTGCCCACGGCAAGCGCGTGTCTTACGGCGCGCGCGCGATTGCTGCTGGCGGCATCAACAGCCTGCCCAAAACCGTATTCCCAGGCGGTGCGCTCATTGGCTGTAATGCGGGTTACTTGAATGTCAGCCGTATTAAAGGCAGCCACGCTGCCATGAAATCGGGCATGTTGGCCGCTGAAGCCGCGTTTGAAGCCTTGGCCGCCGGTCGCAGCCATGATGAGCTGAGCGCCTACCCCGAGGCCTTTGAAGACAGCTGGCTGTATAAAGAACTCAACAGTTCACGCAACTTCAAAAACTGGTTCAAAAAAGGCTTGGTCACGGCCACGCTGATGAATGGTTTTGAGCAAGTGGTGCTGCGCGGCCATGTGCCCTACACCTTGCGCAATGACAAGCCCGACCACGCTTGTTTGAAGCCTGCGTCTGAGTGCACGCCAATTGTGTACCCCAAACCCGATGGCAAGCTGACTTTTGATCGCCTCTCCAGCGTCTTTATCAGCAACACCAACCATTCGGAAAACCAGCCCGCGCATTTAACGCTGAAAGATGCCACTGTACCCACACGCATCAATCTGCCGCAATTTGCCGGCCCCGAGCAACGCTACTGCCCTGCTGGGGTGTATGAGTTTGTAGCCGACGAAGAAAAAGGCGGCGAGCGCCTGCAAATCAATGCGCAAAACTGCGTGCATTGCAAAACCTGCGACATCAAAGACCCCACGCAAAATATTGTCTGGGTCGCACCAGAAGGCGGTGGCGGCCCGAACTACGGGTCCATGTAAGTTGCCAGCTGCGCAAAGCCCGCTAACGCAGCGGGCTTTTTCGTCTAAATCAGAATTGATAGCGTTTTTGGCGTTTTAGCCCGTGAAAGCTGCCTGAGCAGCTACATTTTAAATAGTAAGTCCACGCGCATAAGGAGAGTGTTTTGAGTTTGTTTGAAGTCATTGCCGCTGCAGGTTGGCCGATTTATCCCCTTATTCTTTGCTCCATCTTGGCTCTGGCCTTCATCATCGAGCGTTTTGTCAATTTGCGTGCGGAAAAAATCGTGCCGCCCCATTTAGTGGATGAAGCCATCGCGGTATCGCGCACCGCTGTGCCTTCGGGCGAGATTTTGAAGCAGCTCGAACAAAACTCGCTCTTGGGCGAAGTGCTGGCCAGCGGTATGCGCCAGATTGCCAGTAACCCACGCATCACCGAGGACGAATTGCGCGCCGCGATGGAAGTCACGGGGCGTAGTGTTTCACATCGCATGGAAAAATTCCTCACTGCGCTGGGCACCATTTCTGCACTCGGGCCTTTGCTGGGTTTATTGGGCACCGTCATCGGCATGATCGAGATTTTTGCAGCCCAAGGCGGCGCTGCAGGCATGGGTAGCAATCCCAGCCAGTTGGCTCACGGCATTTCTATTGCCTTGTACAACACCGCTTTTGGCTTGATGGTTGCCATCCCTGCACTGATTTTCTGGAAATTTTTCCGTGCTCGCGTGGATGATTTTCTGGTGCAAATGGAGTTGGCGAGCGAACAGTTCTACCGTCACCTCAATACTTTGCGGAAATAAGCGCTTGAAGAAAAAGGAAGCCGCTTCATGAACTTTCGCAAGCGCCAGCACCAAGAGCCTGAGATCAACCTCATCCCTTTTATCGATGTGCTCTTAGTCATCTTGATTTTCTTGATGCTCTCGACCACCTACACCAAATTCACCGAGGTGCAACTGCAACTGCCTGTAGCCGATACCGAGGCGCAAAAAAACTACCCCGATGAGGTGATAGTCAAAATCTCTAGCGAAGGCGGCTACTGGATCAACGAAGAGGCGCAAACAGGCCGCAGCGTGGAATTTTTGGGCGGTGCGCTGCAAGCGGCTGCTAAAGGCAATAAAAACGCCGTCATCATCATCAGCGCCGACGCCATGGCACCACACCAATCCGTCATCAGCGTGATGGAAGCGGCACAAAAAGTCGGCCTGCCACGCATCACTTTTGCCGCCAAACCTAGCGGCAAAAACTGATGCCCCCAGGGCCTGAGAGGCGCAACCCATGTCTTGGCTCTCGCGCTTTTTCCTCAGCACTTGGCAGCGGCGCGGCCTAGCCGCGCAAATGCTACGCCCAGCCGCTGCCCTTTATGCCTACGCGCTACGCCGCAGAGCTGCCCATTTTGTTAGCCCGCCTAGAGCGCAGCGCCCACCTATCATCGTGGTGGGCAATATCGTCATCGGTGGCGTTGGCAAAACCCCTATCGTTATCGCCCTCGTGCAGTATTTGCAGCGTTTGGGCTATCGGCCTGGAGTGGTCTCGCGTGGCTATGGCAGGCAAAGCGGCAGCGGCGCAGTGTTGGCCGTTACGCGCCATACACCCGCAGCGCAAGCTGGCGACGAACCACTGCTTATCGCGCAAGCTACGGGCGCACCTGTTTTTGTAGCGGCAAATCGCCCCGCCGCGCTGGCCGCTTTATGTGCCGCGCATCCGCAGGTGAATATCGTCATCAGCGACGATGGCCTGCAGCATTGGGCGCTAGCGCGCGATATTGAAGTGCTGGTGTGGGACGGGCGCGGCCTAGGCAATGGCTATTTGCTGCCCGCTGGTATGCTGCGCGAGCCTTGGCCACGCCATGCTTGGCACCCCTATGCAGGGCAAACCCACATCTTGCATTTGTACGCAGGGGCAAAGCAGCCAGATTTTTTACCTGCAGCAGCAGCTTGGCCTAGTGCGCGGCGTTTGGCAGACTTCGCCCTGCGCGCCGACGGCACTCGCTGCAGCCTCACCAGCTTGCAAACGCAGCCCCTGCAGGCCGTTGCCGGCATAGCCCAACCCGAGGCCTTTTTTACCGATTTGCGCGCCCAAGGCTTAAGGCTTAGCCACACGGTCGCTTTGCCCGACCACGCCGATTTGGCCGCATGGTGGCAAACGCTAGCGGCTGCACAGCAACAAGGCATTTGGCTATGCACCCAAAAAGACGCAGTGAAGTTGTGGGCGGTGTGCCCTGCGGCTTGGGCTGTGCCCTTGCAAATCGATTTACCTGCGGGTTTTACAACAGCCCTGAACGCTGCCCTGAACGCTAGCTAGCGTGGCAACAGGCTAAAAAGCCAGCGTTATCCCTTCACAGGAAACAGCTCATCGGCAATCTGCTGGCGTTGCTTCACAAAAAAAGCCTTGAACTTGTCACGATTCATAGTCATACGCGCCAGCTTAGGCAGGCCTTCATAAAAAATGGGGGCTACTTGCTCTAAATTTTCATCACTGAGAATCAGCTCGCGCACAGGCAAGCCCACCTCCTTAGACAGAGCGATCAGTTTTTGCGATTGGATTTGTTTTTGTGTAGGCATAAAGTACTGCAGAAATGCAAAATCAAGAGGAGCAGAAACGACCAGCAGTTTATAGGGTAAATGCTGCGCTGCGATAATAGCCGCCTTACACCACAAAGCCGCCTTGCGGCAGCACCAGACTTTGCAGCCCTTATGACTACAGCCACCCTAGCCCCCGCAAGCCAGGCGCTTGCCGCGCAGCCTTTTGCCGAAGGTACGCGCCTGCGCGAAATCCCCTATAACTACACCTCATTTTCTGATCGCGAAATTGTTATTCGCTTACTGGGGCAGCGTGCTTGGGATTTGCTGCAAGGCCTGCGCGCAGAACGCCGCACAGGGCGCTCTGCAAGGATGCTCTATGAGGTGCTGGGCGATATCTGGGTCGTCGAGCGCAACCCCTACCTCTACGACGACTTGCTGGCCAACCCCAAACGCCGCAAGGCCTTGGTGCAAGCCCTGCGCCACCGTTTAGGGGAAATCCAAAAACGCCGTACACCAGAAGCTGGCGATAGCCATGCTGTGGAGCGCGATGCCGCCGTCGGCGAATTGCTCAAATTGGCACAAAACAAGGTGCTGGCATTTGAAACCCAGTTTGCCGCGATAGATACCCTGCGTAAAAAAACCCAGAAAGTATTGGGTGCGCGCACCAAAAAGGACAACATCAAATTCGACCCCCTCTCGCGCGTTAGCCATGTCACGGATGCCACCGATTGGCGTGTGGAATACCCCTTTGTCGTGCTCACCCCCGACACCGAGGCCGAATTGGCCGCACTGGTGCAAGGCTGTATCGAATTGGGGCTAACCATCATCCCGCGTGGGGGCGGCACAGGCTATACCGGCGGCGCAGTGCCGCTGGTGTGGAATAGCGCCGTTATCAACACCGAGAAGCTCGAGAACATGAGCGAGGTGCAGATGATGGATTTGCCCGGCGTGGCGCAGCCCGTGCCCACAGTCTGGTCAGAAGCTGGCGTGGTTACCCAGCGCGTGGCCAACGCCGCAGAACGCGCAGGCTTTGTTTTTGCAGTCGATCCAACCAGCGCTGAGGCCAGCTGCGTAGGCGGCAATGTAGCCATGAATGCGGGCGGCAAAAAAGCCGTGCTGTGGGGCACGGCCTTGGACAATTTGGCCAGTTGGCGCATGGTTACGCCACAAGGCGAATGGCTGGAAGTGGTGCGCATCAACCACAATTTAGGCAAGATACACGACGCGCCCGAGGCCAATTTTGAACTGCGCTATTTCAAAGCTGAAAAGCATATCGACTGGAGCCACCCCTATCGTACCGAGCGCTTGGATATCCCTGGCAGCACCTTCCGCAAAGAAGGCTTGGGCAAAGATGTCACAGATAAATTCTTGGCAGGTCTGCCTGGCATCCAAAAAGAGGGCACTGACGGCCTGATCACCAGCTGCCGCTGGGTGGTGCACCGCATGCCAGAACACACGCGCACCGTGTGTCTGGAGTTTTTCGGCCACGCGCGCGATGCTGTGCCTAGCATTGTCGAGATCAAAGACTTTATGTTTGCCGAGCAAAAACGCTCAGGCGTGATGCTGGCGGGGCTAGAGCATTTAGACGACCGCTATCTGCGCGCCGTTGGCTATGCCACCAAATCCAAACGCGGGGCAGAAAGCGCTGCCACCGCTGCTGCGCGCGACAAAGTCTCAGCCAGCCTACCCAAAATGGTGCTGATTGGCGATATCGTCGGCGATGATGCCGATGCTGTAGCGCGTGCCACCAGTGAAGTCGTGCGCATAGCCGGCAGCCGCAATGGCGAGGGCTTTATTGCCATTAGCGCAGATGCGCGCAAAAAATTCTGGGCCGATCGCAAACGCACAGCCGCCATTAGCCGCCACACCAATGCTTTTAAGATCAATGAAGATGTGGTGATTCCGCTGCCGCGTATGGCTGAATACACCGACGGCATCGAACGCATCAATATCGAACTATCGCTGCGCAACAAGCTGAAAATGGCCGATGAGTTGCTGGCTTTTTTCCAGCAAGGCAACTTGCCTTTGGGCAAAGTCGAGGACGACGGCGAAGTGCCCAGCAAAGAGATGCTGGCCGAGCGCGTAGAAGAAGCGCAGCGCATCATCAGCGCCGCGCGCGCCGAGTGGCAAGACTGGTACCAGCGCATTGATGCGCTCTTCCCCCAGTTACAAGACCACAGCCTGCGCGCCAGCTGGAAGCTGCAGCTGCGCAACCCCTTGCGCCAATTGTTCACCGGCGGTGTATTTGAGCCTGTACGCGAACAACTCCAAGCCATTCATCAGCGCGTCTTACGCGGCAAAGTATGGATAGCCCTGCATATGCATGCGGGCGATGGCAATGTGCACACCAATATCCCTGTCAATTCCGACGATTACGAAATGCTGCAAACCGCGCACGAGGCCGTGACCCGCATCATGGCCTTGGCGCGCAGTTTAGATGGCGTGATTTCTGGCGAGCACGGCATCGGCATCACCAAGCTGGAATTCTTGAGCGACGAAGAACTCGCACCATTTGCTGGCTACAAAGCCAAAGTCGATCCGAATGGGGTTTTCAATAAAGGCAAATTGCTACGCAATCAGGAGCTGCCCAGGCAGGATTTAAGCGCCAAAGCAGTGAAACAAGCCGCAGAAAATCCACCCGCACGCTTTGCTGATTTGACCGAAGCCTATACCCCCTCTTTTGGTCTGATGGGGCATGAATCCCTGATCATGCAGCAAAGCGATATTGGCGATATTGCCAGCAGCATCAAAGACTGCCTGCGCTGCGGCAAATGCAAGCCCGAATGCTCCACCCATGTGCCACGCGCCAATTTGCTCTATAGCCCGCGCAACAAAATTTTGGCTACTTCGCTCTTGACCGAGGCTTTTCTGTACGAAGAGCAAACCCGCCGTGGCGTGAGTTTGCGCCACTGGGAAGAGTTTGAAGATGTGGCCGAACACTGCACGGTCTGCCACCGCTGCCTTGCGCCCTGCCCTGTCAATATTGACTTTGGTGATGTCAGCATGAATATGCGCAACTTGCTGCGCAAAATGGGCAAGCAAAGCTTCAACCCTGGCAAACAATTGGCCATGTTCTTCTTGAATGCCAAAGACCCACGCACCGTGGCGGCTACGCGCACCTTGATTTACGGCATAGCGGCAAAAGCCCAGCGCCTAGCCAACGACGCGCTCAAACTGGCAGCAAGACAGCAAACCAAGGCACCACCAGCCACCGTGGGCAAAGCGCCCATAGTTGAGCAAGTGATTCACTTTGTGAACAAAAAAATGCCGGGCAATCTGCCTAAGAAAACTGCGCGGGCTTTGTTGGACATAGAAAACCCCGACTATGTGCCCATCATCCGCAACCCCAAAGTCACCACCAGCGAAACCGAAGCGGTGTTTTACTTCCCCGGCTGCGGCTCTGAGCGCCTATTCAGCCAAATCGGCTTAGCCACGCAGGCCATGCTCTGGCACGCGGGCGTGCAAACCGTGCTGCCGCCGGGCTATTTGTGCTGCGGCTATCCGCAACGCGGCTCGGGCCAGTACGACAAGGCCGACAAGATGATCACCGACAACCGCGTGCTCTTCCACCGCGTGGCCAATACCCTGAATTATCTGGACATCAAAACCGTGGTGGTCAGCTGCGGCACCTGCTACGACCAGTTGCAAAGCTATCAGTTCGACAAAATCTTCCCCGGCAGTCGCATCATAGATATTCACGAATATCTGCTGGAAAAAGGCGTGCAGCTGCACGGCAATAAAGCCGCCTACCTCTTCCACCAGCCCTGCCACAACCCCATGAAGCAGCAGGACACCATGACCACGGTCAAAGCCTTGGTGGGCGAGCAAGTCATAGACAACGCCCGCTGCTGCGGCGAAAGCGGCACGCTGGCTGTGGCCAGGCCTGATGTGTCCACCCAAGTGCGCTTCCGTAAAGAGGAAGAAATCCAAAAAGGCGTGGCGCAACTGCGCCAGGATTTTGGTGTGGCCCAAGACAGCAATGTCAAAATTCTGACCAGCTGCCCCGCCTGCTTGCAAGGCTTGATGCGCTATGAGGGCGATTTACAAAATGGCCTGCTAGAGGCTGATTACATCGTCATCGAAATGGCCAAGCAAATTTTGGGCGAGAACTGGATGCCAGAATTTGTGGCGCAAGCCAATCAAGGCGGCATCGAGCGCGTGTTGGTGTAGGTGTAAGGCGCAGGCAGCCCTGCGCTTGGCCACCTTCTGGGCCCAAGAAAAAAGCCGCAAACCAGCGGCTTTTTTATCGTCTGAGCCTTGGCTTCTAACGCTTAGGCTGAGCTTTGCCAGCTACTTCTAGCTCTTTGACCAGCGCATCTAAAGGTTTGACCGCGCCGCAATTGCTGCTGACGAAACGCATCTCGCTAGCGGTTTGCATGCGGTGGCGCTGGCCGCTCTTGATATCTTGCGTTTGCATATCCATTTGGGTTTTCATACTCGTGGCTGTAAAACTGCTTTTGCCCTTGCCCTGCATGCTATGGGTCGCACTTTTGCAGTTCATTTCGTAATCCAAACTATTGCCAACGCGCTGCATTTTCAGGGTTTCGCACCGCATATCTTTGGGCGGCAGGGGTTTATTCATAGCCGCCATAGCGGGGCTGATGCAAACCTGCGTGGCACCGCCTGCCATCAGGCGCGCGCCCAACATTTTTTCCATTTGCTGGCGTTGCGCGGGTGGCATATTTTTCAGCATTTGCAGCATTTCTTGTTGTGCCGCCTGCATTTTGGCGTGCACATCTTGGCCATCTACGACTTGCTGCGTGACTTTGGCTTCCCATAAACCCGCTTGGATGCCGCCGCCCGCATTCAAACTGGGCAAAGCCGCCACCTGCGTAGCCAGCAATACGCCTGCGCCGCAAAGCCATACCCGTGTGCAGAGGTGTTTCTTTTGCATAGTTCTCTCCCTTAAAGATAAGGCTGAGATTTTAAGCAGGCGCAAACCCAACTGGCAAGGCCAAAAGACAGCCCGAAAATTCAGGTTTTTACTATTAAAAAGATGAGCTGCTCAGGCAGTGTCGGCGACTTAAAAACACAAAATAAACCTAAAAAATGCCTTAATAAAACATAGCAGGTAGCTATTGTTCATATTAGCCTTCATAGAGCAACCCAAGCTCAAAACTCTTTTTGATGTTTCATGCAATAGGCGCGGCCTAAAAAGCGCGATTTGTTATTCATGCAAAAGCTGAAAACCGTTTTCGTAATCGATTGTTTACATTTGGCACAGAAATAGTGACTCTCTTGCGTTTTCGCCCCCGTGGCTACGCAAATAGCAGGGCGAGGGACTTCTGATGCTTTAGCCTGCACTGCTGCGGTCGTAGCTTGTGTCTGGATTTGAGGTACAAGCGAGGTTTTTTGCTCTGGCTTAGGCCTTGCGAACTCAGGTACATGAAACAGATCGGCTGGACGGTGCTGCTTGAGTAATAACTGCCCCCATTCCTGCACAGTTTCGCGACTGCGCACATTCATCATTTCTTTAGTAATCGTCAGTAGGCCTGCTTCCTCAAGATGTTCTTGCTGATACCAGGTTGCAAAAGCATCCGCTTTCATTAAATAGCAGTTTGCTTCACCCCACTTTTCTGGGCGAGTAATCGTGGTCTTTGGGTGCATTAGCACGACATGAGTGAACTTTGGATTTGTACCTAAACGCCCTGCTATTCCCAATTTTTTACGCAAAGCATCCAAGACTAAAGCGTGGCGCTTGCTTTGTTCAAAAGGTGATGGGATACCTACCGTTTTATGGCTGTAATCAACGCTAAATTCCC
>CAZSPW010000038.1:0-11349 GCA_964608575.1 uncultured Burkholderiaceae bacterium
CGCAGCGGCCAGCATTTTTTCCAGCGCGCTGGCGGGCTGCATCAGCAGCAGCAAATTGCCTTCGCGTTTGTCTATGCCTGCGAAATAACGGCCAGCAAATAAATAGCCAGACACCAATAAACCGGCGCTGTAGTAAAAGCCTTGGCCACTGGTTTTGAGCATGGCATAGCCCGAGGTGCTCAGTGCCAGTAACAGGCAGAGGGCGTAAATCGAAGCGAAAACCAAGAGAAAAGCAGCCCAGCTGCGGCGCTGCTCTGCCCATTGCGCGCGCAGCAGCAGGGCAAAGCGTTGCGGCACAAAGGCGCGGGTTTTGGGGTTTGTTGGGACAGACTTCATGTGGCAGCCTCGGCTGGCTGTGCAGATTGCGTCGCCGCCAAAATCTGCGCTTGGTTCAGGCTCAGGGCTTTGTAGAGCAGCTCTAGCTGAATCGGGTTGGGGTTCGCCGTCGCCAAGTCGGCCTCGGCTTTGGCTACCCAAGCGGTGTGCGCGCCTAGGCTTTCTTGGTAGAGCAGTTGATCGG
This sequence comes from uncultured Burkholderiaceae bacterium, assembly GCA_964608575.1. Taxonomy (GTDB): domain Bacteria; phylum Pseudomonadota; class Gammaproteobacteria; order Burkholderiales; family Burkholderiaceae_C; genus JAMIFN01. The sequence goes on from CAZSPW010000038.1 coordinate 521, forward strand.
CGGGCGGCAAGTCGGCTGTTTGCAAGGCCACGCCCATGCGCAGATGCTGCGCTAGTGCGGCCATGCTGGCCGACAGTACCAGTTGGCCAGCGTCAATAAACCAAATGTGTTGCAGCACGCTTTCCAGATCGTGCGCTTGGTGCGTGCTGATGAGGATGACGCGCTTTGTTTGCTCAGGGCGCTGCAGCAACGCTTTGAACTGGCTGCGGCTGACGATATCGAGGCCATTGGTAGGCTCGTCCATCAAGAGCACAGGCGTACAAGTGGCCAGCGCAAAGGCAATCGCGGCCTTTTTCTTTTGCCCTAGGCTCATGCGGCTAAAGCGCAAGTCTGTGGGCACTTGCAGGGTGGCCAAATAATCAAGATAGGCTGTGTGCGAAAAATCGGGGTAGAAAGCCGCGTGTGTGGCCGCCAGTTGCAAGGGGCTGAGGTCAGGTAGGTGGAATTCCTCGGGCAAGATATAGGTCTGACTTAAAAATTCCGCAGCGCGCTCTTGCGGGTGCCAGCCTAGTACACGGATTTGTCCTGCGTCAGGTCGTAGCAAGCCTGCCAGCAGCTTCAATAGGGTGGATTTACCGCTGCCATTGCGGCCAAACAGGCCATAAATGCCAGGCTGCTGGATGCGCGCGCCAAAAGTTTGAAATAGCTGGGCGCGCCCCCAAGCAAATTGCAGCGCTTGAATCTCAATCATGGCAGGTGTTTTTTCTCAAGCCTATGAAAAAGCCCAGCATAGGCTGGGCTTTTGCGGGGCTAGCAGCGCAGCGCCGTGGCGGTTTAGGCCTTGGCGTGTTGCACCGCGTAGTCGATGGCGTTTTGCACGGTGAGGATTTTCTCGGCGTCTTCGTCAGGGATTTCGATCTCGAAAGCATCTTCCAAGGCCATTACCAGCTCAACCGTGTCTAAAGAGTCAGCGCCCAAATCGGCTACGAAAGCTTTTTCGTTAGTCACTTGAGACTCTTCCACGCCCAGTTGTTCGGCGATGATCTTCTTAACGCGGGCTTCTAAATCACTCATTTGTTTACTCAGGAGTAGTTAAAACAGGTGCGCATTCTAGCCCAGTTTCTGGCTGGCTACTGACTTGCCGGTCAGTGTCTGCAAACCTTGTGCGGGGCTGGGGTAGCGCAGACGCAAGCCTAGCTCGGTTTTGATGCGCTGATTGGATAGGCGGCGCGATTCAGCCAAAAAGCTCATTTGCATAGGGCTAAGCACTTGTGCCAACTGCGTGCGCGGCAGGCGCGGCGGTGCTGGCAAGCCCAGCAATTGCGCGGCTAAATCAAAGTAGTCGCCCATTTTTAAGTGGCAGTCGTCGCTGGCGTGATAAATGCGTTTGCGCTTGCCCTTGAATAAGGCTAGGGCACAGGCGCGGGCCAAATCATCGGCGTGGATATGGTTGGTAAATACATCCTCAGCAGCAGCCAAAACGGGCGTGCCTTTGGCCAAGCGCGTGGCGGGCGTGCCGTCCTCGCGGTCTAAGGCGTAAATGCCAGGAATGCGTAATATCGAAAGGGGCAAGCCCGATAACCGCCAAATGTGCTCAGCCCCGACGCGGCGCGCGGCGCGTTCGGTTTGCGGCGCTAGGCTTTGGGTTTCGCTGATGTGCGCGCCCGCACAATCGCCATACACCCCGCTGGTGGATGCATACACGACTTGTCGCGGAGCCAGACCACGGCGCAGGGCAAATTGCAGAGCAAGGCTGCGGCTATCGCAGAGAGGTTTTTTAGGCTGTTTTTCCGATTTTTCCGCGTCAAATCTGCCTGAGTAGCTCACTTTTTTATGGTCTTGAAAGGCCGCAGGCCATGCGCGATGGCCGGTGGTTGGCGGCGCTAACATCAAGACGCGCTGGGCTAAAGCTGCGAGGCGGCGTAAGCTGGCGGCATCATCTAAATTGCCCAGAATCGGCACAGCACCCAAGGCGCGCAGTTCGGCTATGCGGCTGGCGCTGCTGGTGAGGACGAAAACGCGCAGCCGCCCAGATTGCATGAGCTTATGTTTTTGGCGTAAAAAACGCAGCCCCACATCACCGCAGCCGATGATGAGTAGGCGTTGGCTGCGTAGCAGAGCCATGGTTTAGTCGTATTCAGGCAGCCAATCGACGCGGATGCGGCGCTCGGGCTGATCGACAGCATCGATATAGGCATCGACAAAAGGAATCAGGCGTTCTTGGGGGGCGCTTGCGCCAGCGGCTTCATGGCGTATCACGAGCACGGTTTGCGGCCCGGTGCTGAGCAAATCGGCCACTTGCCCCAGCTCCTCCCCCTGACGATTCACCACAGCCATGCCCAGCAAATCGACCCAATAGAACTCGCCTTTTTTGGGCGGTGGGAATTTCGAACGCGGGATGAAAATGCGGCTGCCCTGCAGGGCTTCGGTGATATTGCGATCGTCCACGCCCTGAATGTGCGCCACGATGCCATCGCCGTGGGTTTTGATTTCGCGTATGCGCACGCGCACACAGCCTGCAAATAGTGGCTCGGCCGCAGCTTTGCCCGCTACCTTGCGTGGTGGTTTGCTACTGGGCAGCAAATACCAATCGCGCGCATGAAAAAGCGCCTCGGGCGAGGCGCTATGGGCGTGCACCTTAAACCAGCCTTTGATGCCCCAAGGAGCAGCAATGCCGCCGAGTTCGATCGCATCTTGGGGCAGCTCACAGGCGCTAAAAGCGGTGTTGGGCTGCATGAAGCGGCTCGTTCGGGCTAGGGCTGGGGGTGCAAAGTGGCTGTCAATTCAGCGTGTGAATTTAAGCAGCTACTTTGGCAGCGGCTTGTTTAACCAAACGCGCTACGGTGTCAGAAGGCTGGGCACCAACGCTGAGCCAGTAGTTATAGCGGTCTTGTGCTACGCGCAGGCCTTCCGTGCCTTCTTTGGCGCTGGGGTTATAAAAACCGATGCGCTCGATAAAGCGACCATCGCGGCGTTCGCGTTTAGGCGCAGCAACGATAGAGTAGAACGGGCGTGCTTTAGAGCCACCGCGAGCGAGTCGAATGACGACCATGGGGATTCCTTTGAGGTGAAAATTCCAGCAGCGTCTGAGACACGCGCTATAGGCCACCTAAGCCTGCGACACGCTGCAAAACCAGAGATTATATACAGATGAGCGTCAGCCTAAGAGCAGATGCGCAGGTGTCCTTACCTACAATGCATGCGTTTGGATTGACAGAGAGCTAGCCATGCGCATCATTTTTGCTGGAACCCCCGAATTTGCCGCCGCAGCCTTACAAGCGGTGTTGGCTGCAGGCCACCAGGTGCCCTTGGTGCTGACCCAGCCCGATCGACCTGCGGGGCGCGGTATGAAGTTGCAAGCTTCACCTGTTAAACAAGTCGCACAACAGCACGGCATTGCGCTGGCGCAGCCGCATAGCCTGAAATTGGATGGCAAATACCCAGAAGAGGCGGCTGCTGCGCAAGCGCAGATTGCCGCTGCGGCAGCTGATGTCATGGTGGTGGCCGCCTATGGCCTGATCTTGCCGCAGTGGACGCTGGATGCGCCACGCTTAGGTTGCTTGAATATCCACGCTTCGCTCTTGCCGCGCTGGCGTGGGGCTGCGCCCATCCACCGTGCAATTGAAGCGGGTGATGTGCAAACGGGTATCACCATCATGCAAATGGATGCGGGGCTGGATACCGGCGCTATGCTGCGCGTTGCCGCTTTGCCCATAGAGCCTGAGGATAGCACCGCGACTTTGCACGACAAACTGGCGCTGTTAGGCGGTGAGTTGATGGTGCAAACCTTGGCGCAGCTTGAAAAAGGTGTTGTGCATGCCACGCCCCAACCTGCCCAGGGCGTGACCTATGCTGAAAAAATCAGCAAAACAGAAGCGCAAATCGATTGGAGCCAGGACGCTGCCAGCCTAGCGCGCAAAAGCCGCGCTTTTGACCCTTTCCCCGCTTGCGCTAGCAGTGTGCAGCACGCGGGCAAAACGGAAGTATTGAAATTCTGGCGTTTGCAAGCCCTGCCCGATGGTGAACCAGCCCCTATTGGGCAAGTGCTGACCATCGATGCTACAGGTATCACCCTAGCCTGTGGCGCCCAAGGGCAGGGCAGAGTGCAGGCGACGCAATTGCAAAAAGCAGGGGGCAAACGCTTGCCAGCAGCGGAATTTTTGGCTGGTTTTGCCCTGAAAGTTGGCGATGTGTTTTATTAAAAATATAGCTGCCCAGGCAGATTTAACGGCCTAAAACCGTTAAAAAGACCTTTAAAACAGTGCTTTTATTGCTGCGCGCATAAAAAAAGCGAGGCCAAACCTCGCTGTTGTTGTGCAGCCTCGGCCAGCGCCCTAGTTTTTAAGGCAGCTGCACAGGGATGTGGTGGCGCAATTCTTTTTGGCGATTGTTTTCGTCCACGAATACCAGTTTGGGTTGATGTGCGGCAATTTCACTGCGCTCTAAATGCACAAAAGCGGCGATGATCAAAATATCACCAACACAGGCGTGGCGTGCCGCTGAACCGTTGACGGAAATGATGCCTGAGCCGCGTTGGGCTTTAATCGCATAAGTGGAAAAGCGGGCACCGTTGCTCACATTCCAAATATCGATGGCTTCAAATTCGTGAATGCCAGCGGCTTCGAGCAAATTTTCATCAATTGCACAGCTGCCTTCATAGTGCAACTCGCAATGGGTGGCGGTGGCGCGGTGGATTTTGCCGCTCAACAAAGTGTGTTGCCCCATCTTCAAACTACCTTTACCAAAATGACACGAAATAGCTAAGTGATAACCCTAGACTGAATTTCTAGCCTTGAAGTTTTGCAAAATAGCCGCTATGTGCAAGCGAGTTCAATGCGCTTCAAGGCTCCTAGGGTATTGTCACCACCACTGAAGCAGTGCAGCGCCTAGTATTGCAAGCCCGTTATTTAGCCCGTTATTGTCTCACACGCTGAAAAAAATGGAGAAAACTGTTATGGATAAAGCCCCTGCAGATGTGACTTCTTCTGCTTCCTCCTTGTCTGCCAGCCGCGCCCATTCTCGTCCTCATGCTTGGCGTTATGGTGCCAGTTTGGCAGTCATGGCGGCGGCTGCGGGCTTGGGCAGTTTTGCAGCATTGCAGCAGGGCGTCAGTGTGGCTGCGCCTACAGCAGTGTCCAGTGCGGTGGCAACGGCCGCCCCGGGGCAAGCGCCAGCCCCTGCTGTGCGCGGTTTGCCTGATTTTGCTGATTTGGTGCAAGCGGTAGGCCCTGCTGTGGTTTACATCGAAACCTCGGTCAAAGCGCCCGCGCGCAGCGCAAGGCGTGGTGGTGCGCAGATGTTGCCATTCGGCGGCTTTGGCGGCAATGACCCCATGATGGAGGACTTTTTCCGCCGCTTTTTTGGCGATGCCTTTCCCATACCGCGTGGTGGCCAACAGCCTGAGCAGCAGGGGGGGGCTGAGGATGACAAAGGCCGCCTGCTGCCGCGTGGCAGTGGTTCGGGTTTTATTCTTTCTGCCGATGGCGTTGTGATGACCAATGCCCATGTGGTCGATGGTGCCGACGAAGTCACCGTCAAACTCACCGATAAACGCCAATTCAAAGCCAAAGTTTTAGGCAAAGACGAGCGCACCGATATCGCAGTGCTGAAAATCGACGCCACTGGCCTGCCTTTTGTGCGCACTGGCGATGTGGGCAAACTGCGCGTGGGCGAATGGGTCATTGCCATAGGCGCGCCTTTTGGGCTGGAAAACACCGTAACTGCGGGCATCGTCAGCGCCAAACAGCGCGATACCGGCCAGTTTGTGCGCTTTATTCAAACCGATGTGGCGGTCAACCCTGGTAACTCGGGCGGCCCCTTGATCAATATGCGCGGTGAAGTGGTGGGGGTTAATAGCCAAATCTTGAGTGGATCAGGCGGCTATATGGGGGTTTCGCTCTCCATTCCGATTGATGAGGCTATGAAAGTGGCTAACCAATTGCGCGCCACGGGCAGCGTGCAGCGCGGCTTTTTAGGCGTGAATATCGGCGATGTGGACGAAGCGGCTGCCGAGGCCTTGCAGCTAGGCAAAGGCCAAGGGGCTGCCATCACCCGCGTACTGCCTAAATCCCCTGCCGATAAAGCCGGCTTGCTGGCGGGCGATATCGTGTTGCAGTTTAACGGCGAAAAAATCGAAGGTAGCCGCGATCTGCAACGCCGCACCAGTGCCACCAAGCCTGGGGATAAAAGCAGCCTGACCATTTTGCGTAGTGGCAAACAACTGAGTGTGACCGTGGTCACGGGGAGTGAAAAAGAGATAGAAAAACTCAGCAAAGCGGAGGAACAAAGCAAAAGTGTGGACCTCAAAACCCTAGGCTTGCAATTGAGTGCCATCGATGCCGCGCAGCTACAAAGCATGGGCTTGCGCAGCGGCTTGAAGGTCGAGGCAGCGACAGGTGCTGCGGCGCGCGCAGGCCTGCAAGCGGGTGATATTTTGCTGGAACTGGCCAATACCCCAGTGCAAAGCGTAGCGCAAGTGCAAGCTCTGGCTAGCACCTTGCCAAAGACCGGTGTGGTGAGTTTGCTCTATCGCCGTGGCGACTGGACTATGCGCAGCGGTTTGCGCCTGGGCGAATAAACGGCTGGCCCCGCCTTGGGGCTGGGGCGCGTTTATGCCGCAAAAGTGGCGATGACTGGGGCGTGATCGCTGGGTTTTTCTAGGCGGCGCGGCGCACTGTCAATTTGGCAGGCGCTCAACTTCGCACGCAAAGCTTTGCTGGCCAGCACATAGTCAATACGCAAGCCTTGTTTGCGGCGAAAAGCCATATTGCGGTAATCCCACCAGCTATAGCTGCGTTCGGGCTGTTCGAAGCAGCGGAAGGCATCGACCAAGCCTAAATCTAGCAAGGCTTGTAGCTGCGCTCTTTCTTCGCTGGTGTGGTGGATAGTCTCGCGCAAGCCTTCGGGATCGTAGCTATCGCGATCATCGGTGGTGATATTGAAGTCGCCCATCAACACCAATTGTGGGTGCGCGCCCAATTCGGCTTGCACCTGCTGGCGCAGCGCATCCATCCAGCGCATTTTGTAGGCGAATTTTTCGCTGCCAGGCTCTTGCCCATTGACGAAATAGCCATTGATGACGCGTATGCTGCCTGCGGCTGTTTCCACCGTGGCGGCGATGATGCGCGATTGCTCATCAGGAAAAAGGGGGTTGTTTTTCACCACATCCAGCAGCGGCTGGCGGCTGATCAAAGCCACGCCGTTATAAGTTTTTTGCCCGAAGACGGCGCATTGGTAGCCCAGTGCTGCAAAAGCTTCATGCGGAAATTTCTCATCCACCATTTTTAATTCTTGCAAGCCTAGTACATCAACAGGGTTGGCGCGTAGCCAATCGAGCACATGGGGCAGGCGTACGGTGAGGGAGTTGACATTCCAAGTGGCGATTTGGGTGGACATAGAGATTTTTGATTAAAGCAGGAGATGAAAAAATGAGGGTGGGAGGCGGCTCAAGGCTTGATCCTTACACCAGCACAATATCGAACTGATCAGGCCGCAAGCTGCCCTCCACCCGCAAGCTGATGGGTTTGCCTATGAAGGCGCTCAACTCGGCCAGATGCTCGCTTTCTTCATCTTGCAGCAGCTCCAGCACCGCGGGCGGCACCAATATGCCGAATTCACGCGGGTTAAATTGCCGTGCCTCGCGCAGAATTTCACGGAAGATTTCATAGGCGACCGTGCGCGGAGTTTTGACTGTGCCGCGCCCATTGCAGGCTTTGCAGGGCTCGCACAGCATGCGTTCTAGCGATTCGCGTGTGCGTTTGCGCGTCATCTCTACTAAGCCAAGTTGCGAAAAATCGCTGACGGAAGTCTTGACCCGGTCGCGTGCCAAGTGGCTGTGCAGCTCTGCCATGACTGCAGCGCGGTGCTCGGCGCTTTCCATGTCGATAAAGTCGGCAATGATGATGCCGCCCAAATTGCGCAAACGCAGCTGGCGCGCCAGAGCGCCTGCGGCTTCCAAATTCGTTTTGAAAATCGTGTCCTCAAAATTGCGTGCGCCGATAAAGCCACCGGTATTGACATCTACCGTAGTCATGGCCTCGGTTTGGTCAAAAATCAAATACCCGCCCGATTTCAAATCTACCCGTTGGCCCAGTGCGCGTTGAATTTCTTCGTCGATATTGAACAGGTCAAAAATGGGTCGGTCGCCTGTGTAAACCTGTAATTTGCTGGCTGCGCGCGGCATAAAGTCTTGGCCAAATGCAAGTAAGCGCTGGTACTGCATATGCGAATCAATGCGCACGCTGGCGGTGTCTTCGTGCACGAAATCGCGCAGTACGCGCTGCAATAGGTCTAAATCGGTGTGTAAACAGCTCGGCGCTGGGCGTTTGCGGCTGAGTTCGCGAATACGCGCCCAAGTTTTGCGTAAATACACCATGTCCTCACGCAGCTCGGCCTCTGCTGAGTCCTCGGCATTGGTGCGCAAAATAAAGCCACCAGTATCTTCGTCATGGGTTAGATTTTCTAAGGCTAAGGCCTGCAGCTTGCGACGCAACTGTTCGCGCAATTCGAATGGGATTTTTTGTGAAACACCAATGTGGTTGTCTTGTGGCAAATGCACCAAATGCCGTCCTGCGACGCTAATTTGCATCGATAAACGCGCGCCTTTGCTGCCTATGGGGTCTTTGATGACTTGCACCAAAATACTCTGGCCTTCAAAGATTTGTTTTTCAATCGGCAGGGGCTTGGGGCGTTCTTCGCGTGGTAGCGCTTCGCCGTCGCCAGGGCGTATAAAAGCCGAAGGCGTATCGGCGGCGTGTAAGAAGCCCGCGTGCTCCAAGCCAATATCAATAAAAGCCGACTGCATGCCAGGCAAAACCCGGGCAACTTTGCCTAAATAGATATTGCCAACCAAGCCGCGCTCTAGGCTGCGTTCAATATGCAACTCTTGTAGTACGCCGCCTTCGATGATGGCGATTCTGCTTTCTTGGGGCGACCAGTTGATCAAAATTTCTTGTGGCATGGTGTGCGCCTATGATGCTCAAGCGCCTGAGTATAGGCGGGTGCTCTTACAATGCCAGCCATGGTATTGGCTGATTTGCATTCTCATTCGCGCGCCTCTGATGGCGCTTACGCTCCTGCTGAAGTTGCTGCGCGTGCGGCTAGCTTGGGTGTCACCCTCTGGGCCTTGACCGATCACGATACCCTCGATGGTCTAGCCCAAGCCCGAGCTTCGGCTTTGGCTTTAGGCATGAATTTTCTAAACGGAGTAGAAATTTCCGTGACCTATGCGGGCAAAACTGTGCATATCGTGGGCTTGGGGGTAGATGCGAGTAATAGCAATCTTTTACAAGGCTTAACGCAAACCCGAGCCGGGCGCAGTGGCCGTATGCAGGCCATGGCGGATAAGTTGGCCGCTTTGGGTGTAGCGGGTGCTTACGATGGGGCGCTGCAATTTGCCGCCACCCCCGATGCGCTTTCGCGTACCCATTTGGCGCAATTTTTGGTGCAAGCGGGGCATTGCAACAGCATACAGGCAGCGTTTGATCAATATTTGGCCGATGGTAAAGCGGCATTCGTGCCTTTTCAGTGGGCAAAATTGCAAAATGCCGTGGCTTGGATACGCGACGCAGGTGGTGTGGCCGTGATCGCGCATCCCGCACGCTATCAATTTAGCGATATGCTGGAACACGCGTTTTTCACCGATTTTGTTGCCGCTGGTGGCCAAGCTGTAGAGGTGATGACAGGCAGCCACCGCCTGCACGAGCTGCGGCGCTATGCGGACATGGCCAAGCAATTTGGCTTGGCGCATTCGTGTGGTAGTGATTTTCATGGCGTAGGCAATGAAGATTACGATTTAGGGCACTACCCTTTTACCGATGTCTCGGCTTTAAAACCAGTTTGGGATTTGCTCGAGAGTCGGATCATGCGTCCATATTCAGATGCGGCCTCTGCTGTTGGGGCAAGTTCATGACGCAGACCAACTGTGCAGCGCAAGCCATGATTTTGGCCGCAGGCCGGGGCGAGCGTATGCGCCCCTTGACCGATCACACCCCTAAGCCCCTGCTGCGCGTGCAGGGCAAGCCGCTGCTGCAGTGGCATAGCGATGCGCTAGCGGCTGGCGGCTTTGTGCGGCAGCTCATCAATACGGCTTGGTTGCATGAGCAGATGACCACATTTATTTCGGATCAATTTAGCCATTTTGAGCCGCCAAAACTGCCTGGGAAGCTATCAAAAAAGGATGAATCCCTTGCCCGTTTTGTTGGTTTATCTAACGAACAAGCTGATTTTGGCCATGCGCTCGAAACCTTGGGCGGTATCGTGCGCGCTCTGCCCCGTTTAGATGAAGTTTTTTGGGTGGTGGCGGGCGATATTTATGCGCCTGATTTTGTTTTTTCTCCAGAAAACTATGCTGCTTTTGCCGCCAGCCCTGCCTTGGCGCATGTGTTTTTGGTGCCCAATCCTGAGCACAATAGCCGTGGGGATTTTTGCATCCATGCCGATGGGCGTTTGCGCACGGTGGATGCCGTGGCCGAAGGCGCGTCTACTTACACCTTCAGCACCATTGCTTTATATAAAAAAGCTTTTTTTGCGCAGCCTTGGTGCGATATCCCAAGCGGCAATCCCAAGGGTTTGGCCGCACCATTAGCGCCTCTGCTGCGCCATGCTGCCAGTCAAGATTTGATCAGCGCCAGCGTTTATCGTGGCCTTTGGGTGGATGTGGGCACGCCCGAGCGCCTAGCGGCGCTGAATGGGGCTTGATGAGCAAGCCGCCCTCGTTTTGTTTTTTGTCTTCGGCCACTCGCTGGTGCTCGCTTAACTTTGCGTTGCAAAGTGAGCCTACGACGAAACAGCGCCTCAAGCCGCGCTTGCGCGCTCTACGAATGTGGCTTGATGTGCAAGCCGCCCTCGTTTTGTTTTTTGTCTTCGGCCACTCGCTGGTGCTCGCTTAA
>CAZSPW010000038.1:11449-16303 GCA_964608575.1 uncultured Burkholderiaceae bacterium
GCAAGCCGCCCTCGTTTTGTTTTTTGTCTTCGGCCACTCGCTGGTGCTCGCTTAACTTTGCGTTGCAAAGTGAGCCTACGACGAAACAGCGCCTCAAGCCGCGCTTGCGCGCTCTACGAATGTGGCTTGACATGCAAGCCACATTCCTTGAGGTCGCTGTTTTCCCACCACCATCTGCCGGCGCGGAATTCTTCGCCCAAGGTGATGGCGCGTGTGCAAGGCTGGCAACCTATGCTGGGGTAGAACTGGTCGTGCAGGCTGTTATAGGGAACGGCATTTTCTTGGATAAAGTGCCAGATATCGCCCCAAGTCCAATCCGCCAGTGGATTGAACTTTTCGCGAGCTAAACCGTGGTGCACACCGTCAGCTTCGTGCAGTGGCACATCGGCGCGGGCGTTAGATTGTTCGCGGCGCAAACCCGTTATCCATGCGCGCTTGCCCGCCAAGGCACGCGCCAAAGGCTGCATTTTGCGTATGTCGCAGCAGGCTTTGCGTAGCTCGACGCTTTGGTACATGGCATCTTCGCCGTGGGTGGCGACAAATTCAGCAGCCTGTTGCGCATCGGGTTCATACACATGAATCGCGCGCGCTTTGCCGTATCGCTCTTGTACTAGCCTGAGTAAGTCCAGCGTTTCCAAGTTGAGCTTGCCTGTTTGTAAAACAAAGACTTCGCAAGGCAGTTGCAGCATGTGCAATATGTGCAGCAGCACCATGTCCTCTGCGCCTAAGCTGCAGGCCAGTGTGATGGGCTGGTATTGCGCAGTGATTTGGCTTAAGTAGGCTTGAGTCGCAGCGACTTTTTGTGCATATGTTGCGCTCGGCTTAGCCCACAAAACAATGGCATGGCCTTGTGGGGCGGGGGTGGGGGTGAAGCGGCCAGTCTGGGCGTTGCCGCCCGATATGCTGCTGTTATTGCTGTTGCTATTGGATGCGTTCATGTGGCACTGGCTGTGATGGATGCAGTATCACGCGCGAATAAAGGGCGCGGCTCAATTACATCGCCTTGGTAGAAAGCGCTAAAACGCTCAAATTGCCGTTGAGCCGCAGCGGGGTTGATGCCTTCGGCCAATATGGCACTGGTGAAGCCGCTGCGGTGCATATGCACCAATTGGTCAATCAGTACATCGCCTGTGGCGCGAATGTCGCCCCTGAATTGATAACGGCGGCGTAGTAAAACCGCTTGGCTGTAGGCGCGCCCGTCGGTAAAAGCGGGGAATTGCAATTCAATGCGCTCTATGTCCGCAAAGGCGTTTTGCGCTGCCAACTGCGCCAAATCTGCGTCATTGGCGATGACGAGGGTTTTGGCCTGATCTGTGGGGGCGGCGTTAAAAGGGAAAATATTCATAAAGGTGCTGGGCTTAAACCAAAAAGGCTTCGATTTTGGGGTGGCGGGCGGCGTTGGCTGCGGCTTTAAAAGGCTCGTGCCCAGTGCGGCGCAGGCAATCGATAAAGTATTCGCCAGGTTGACGCAATTCGCGGTAGGTGGTGAGCAAGGCCTCCACCACATCAGGCACTTCAGCTGCGGAAAACGCGGGACCAACAGCTTTGCCGCCTATTGCTGCGCCAGATAAGTTGCTGCCATCGGCGCCGCCCAGACTGATTTGGTACCACTCCATGCCATCTTTATCTACACCCAGTATGCCAATATGGCCGCTGTGGTGGTGGCCGCAGGAGTTGATACAGCCACTCATGTGCAAATCAATGGGGCCGATATCAAAGACTTCATCCAAGTCTTGATAGCGTTCCGTTAGCGCCGCCGCAATCGGGAGCGAGCGCGCATTGGCGAGTGAGCAAAAATCCCCGCCTGGGCAGGCGATCATGTCTGTCAGTAAGCCGATATTGGGCTGCTCTAGGCCAAGCTTGCGTGCAGCTTCGTACAGGGCTGGCAGGTCGGACTCAAACACCCAAGGCAGCAAAATGTTTTGCTCGTGCGTCACACGGGCTTCGCCGGCGCTGAACTGCTCGGCGATTTGCGCCAGCGCGTCCATGGTGTCAGCATCGCAATCGCCAGGTGCTAGGCCCACGCGTTTGAAGGACAGGCTGACGGTTTTCATGCCCGGCAATTTATGCCCATGCACATTGCGCTGCAGCCAGCGTTGGTAGAGCTGGCCCTTGGTATCGACGCTGCTGGGCAGATTAGCGGGCGTGAGTTCAGGCGTGACGAAGTGGGCAGTCACGCGGTCCAGCTCGGCCTGGGTGATGGTGTGTGGTGCGCCGTCGAGTTCGACGATGGCTTGGAATTCTTTTTCCACTGCCTCGATGAATTTTTCGCCCTCGCTCTTGACCAAAATTTTGATGCGTGCGCGCCATTTGTTATCGCGCCTGCCATAGCTGTTGTACACGCGCACGATGGCTTCGATATAGCTGAGCAAATGTTGCCAAGGTAAAAACTCGCGCACGACGGTGCCTATGATGGGGGTGCGCCCCATGCCGCCGCCAGCCAGTACTTTGAAGCCGACTTCGCCTGCCTCGTTTCTCAAGGCTTGTATGCCTATGTCATACCAGCCTATTGCGGCGCGGTCTTCTTGGGCACCATTGAAGGCAATTTTGAACTTGCGCGGCAAAAAGCAGAACTCGGGATGGAGGGAGCTCCATTGGCGCGTAATTTCGGCAAAGGGGCGGGTATCAACGATGCCGTCTTCGGCGATGCCTTCCCAAGCCTCGCAAGTGATATTGCGGATCGCGTTGCCGCTGGTTTGGATGCCATGCATATGGACGCTGGCGAGCAGGTCCATCACATCTGCTGCGCGCTCGATGGGGATCCAGTTGAATTGCACATTGGTGCGCGTGGTGAAGTGGCCGTAGCCATAGCGCAGCGGCGGTGCCGCCAGAGTCAAGCCCGGTTGGGCGGCTTGTAATTTGTCTTGTGTGGCTTGTGCTTCTGCCAGCAATTGCGGCGTAGGGCGATCAAACTCGCGTGCGATATGCCCCAGCATACGCAATTGGGTGCTGCTGAGTTCGCCATAAGGCACAGCAATACGCAGCATGGGTGCATAGCGTTGGATATACCAACCGTTTTGCAGACGCAGCGGCAGCATTTGCTCGTAAGTTAGCTCGCCTGCAAACCACCGATCGAGCTGGTCGCGAAATTGCTGCGCACGCAGTTTGATGAAGTTTTTATCGAATTCGGTGTACTGGTACATAGCGGTTGAATAATTTATTTATAAAAATCAAATACTTAGGGTATTTTAAAGGGTGAAAAACAAGGGCTAGAGACTGCGCAGAGAAAAGGGCTGCTAGGCGCTTTCCCCGGCATTTTTTTGTTTAATTTTGCTTATTTGGCTTATGGAATCTGCCTGAGCAGCTATGAAATAAATAGTATTTCCATTTTACAGAGCGAGCAATTTGACACCAGCATAGGCCAGCAATAGTGACAACAGCGAGCGAATCACGCGATCGGGCGTGCGTGTAACCAAATGCGTGCCTAGCCAGATACCTGGAATAGAGCCAGCCAGTAGCGCGCCGAGCAAGCCCCAATCGACCTCGCCTATGCTGGCATGGCCTAGGCCTGCCACCAATGTCAGCGGCACCGCATAGGCTAAGTCAGCGGCGACGATGCGATAGAGGGGCAGGGCGGGGTAGAGCAGCATCAGCACCGTCACCCCTATAGCGCCTGCGCCGACGGAAGTGAGTGATACCAAAGTGCCTATCACTGCGCCAAAGATGATGGGCAGCGCCCAGTGGCGCGGGCGGGTCGGGTCTTGCTGGCTTGCGGCATGGTGTTCCCTGCCTTGTTTTTTGCCTTTGATGGCCTTGTAGAGTGTGGCTGCTGCTGTGAGCAGCAAGGCGACACCCAACACACCTGTGATCAGGCCTTGGATATCATTGCCGCGCGTTTTCATATGGTGCAGCGCATAGACCGAAAGCAGCGCCGCAGGAATGGAGCCGGCGCACAGGCTGCCCACAATTTTCCAGTCCACGATCTTGCTTCTGGCGAGTTTGGCTACGCCAAAAAATTTAGTCCCCGCAGCAAAGAGCAAATCAGTACCTACTGCTAAAGACGGCTTGACGCCAAATACGAAAATCAAAATAGGTGTCATCAGGGAGCCGCCGCCCACACCCGTTAAGCCGACAACAAACCCGACAAAAAGCCCAGCCAAGATAAATGCGTAAAACGGAATGTCCACTGCCTGCCTCGATCGCAAAAAAAATGCTGCTGTGCAGCAATAGGGTGCAACTGTAGGGCGATTTGCTTATCTTGTAAACGATTAAATAATTTGTTTGATATACAAATAAGAAATATAGAAGGGCGCTCGCTATCGCCCTCGGCCGTGCCGCCGCCATGGCCGCTGACTAGGGATTTTCCTAGGGTTTGTTAGAATGCGCGTTTTCCTGTGTTTGAGTTTGCCTGTTTTCATGCCTCGTAAATCCTCTGTGCCCAACCGCGCTTACCGCGTGGCCGACCAAATCCAGCGCGATTTGGCTGAGCTTATTGCGCGCGAATTGAAAGATCCGCGTGTGGGCATGCCGACGATTAGCGCAGTGGAAATTACGCCTGATTACGCGCACGCCAAAGTGCATTTCAGCTTGCTCATAGGCAATCCGGAAGATGCCACCGCGGCCTTGAATCACAGCGCAGGCTTTTTGCGCAATGCTTTATTCAAACGCCTGCACATCCACACCGTGCCTACGCTGCATTTCATCTTCGATCGCAGCACCGAACGCGCTACCGATATGAATGCGCTCATCAGCAAGGCCGTGGCCTCGCGTTCCAAAGATTCTGACGAATAGTTATATGGTGCAGCAATCTCGTATTAGGGTGCAGCGCCGCCCTGTACACGGGGTGCTGTTGCTTGACAAACCGCTGGGACTATCCAGCAACGATGCCTTGCAAAAGGCCAAATGGCTGCTGCG
>CAZSPW010000039.1:0-12460 GCA_964608575.1 uncultured Burkholderiaceae bacterium
TGATGATAGATAACTATGACAGCTTCACCTACAACTTGGTGCAGTATTTCAGCGAACTGGGCGCGCAGGTAGTAACTTTTCGCAATGATGAAATCGATTTAGCAGGTATCGCGGCCCAAGCGGCTGATCGCCTCGTCATCTCGCCAGGGCCCTGCTCGCCCAAAGAAGCAGGTATTTCTGTCGCTGCAATTAGCCACTTTGCCGGCAAATTGCCCATTTTGGGTGTCTGCCTAGGCCATCAATCCATAGGTGAAGCTTTTGGCGCCCGCATTGTGCGCGCTAAAGAATTGATGCACGGTAAAACCAGCGTTATTACGACTACGCAAGAAGGCGTGTTTGCGGGTTTGCCTAGGCAGTTTACGGTCAATCGCTATCACTCTTTAGCGATTGCGCCCGATAGCCTACCTGCCGAATTAAAAGTAACTGCACAAACCGATGATGGCGAAATCATGGGCATCCGCCACCGTGAATTAGCGATTGAAGGCGTGCAGTTTCACCCTGAAAGCGTGCTGAGCGAACATGGCCATGCTTTATTGCAGAATTTTTTGAAGTAATTTTGCCAATAAACGCCGCTAAATCTGCCTGAGCAGCTATGAAAAAATAAGCGTTTTACAGCTTTCTATGGCGCAAAGCTGGCAATTGCAAGCGCCAGTTTTGCAAAGCCTGCCAATCGCAATCGGCCAATACCACCCCCGCGCCTTGCGCCTGCTGCGCCAGCACCTGCCCCCAGGGGTTCACCACCATGGCATGACCCCAAGTTTGCCGGCCATTGCTGTGCAAACCGCCTTGTGCGGCAGCAGCTACAAAGGCTAGGTTTTCCACCGCGCGGGCGCGCAGCAGCAGCTCCCAATGCGCCTGCCCTGTGGTGTAGGTAAAGGCGCTGGGCACTAGGTAAATATCGGCAGCGAGCTGGCGGTATAGCTCAGGAAAGCGCAAGTCATAGCAAACCGACAAGCCCACGCGCCAAAGCTGTCCAGCGCGTGCGCGCAAATCGAACGCCACCGCCTGGCTGCCCGCCTCTAGGCTTTTGCCTTCGTTATAGGCTTCGCGCCCTTTGTGAAAGCTAAATAGGTGGATTTTGTCGTATCGTGCAATACAAACCCCTTGCGGATCGAACACCAAGCTGCTGTTATAGGCTCTATCAGGACTGGCCGTTTTCAACGGTATCGTGCCGCCCACCAAATACACCCCATGCTGGCGCGCCAGTTGTGCTAAAAAATCTTGCAGCGGCCCCTGGCCAAAATCCTCGGCCAAGGCCAATTTATCGCTATCGCGCTGCCCCAATAAGCACCAGTATTCGGGCAAAACCAGCAACTCTGCGCCCGCCCCGGCCGCTTGCGCTACCAAATCCGCCGCCATTTGCTGATTAGCTGCTACTTCCTGTCCACTGACCATTTGCAAGGCTGCTATCCGCATGGTTTATTTGCCTTTCCTCTCGATTTTTTCCACTTTCGGGTCTGTCCAGCTGCCTGTAATACGCAGCTCTTGCGTGGCGGCTTTGTTCACAGGCTTACTCAACAGCCATTGCGCCACAAAAGCCCCTAAGCCAATCGCAGGGTTGATCGCTGTGGCCACTAGTGCAGCCGTGCCGGCATTGATTTCAGGCACGATGACGACATGCACATCTTGGGTTTCATCTTTGATGTCGGCTACGCCCTCCATCAGCACCGCTGCGCTCACGCCTTTGATTTGCAAATTATTTGTGCTGGCCAGCCCTTTTTGAATCTGCACATCGCCACGCACGAAATCAAAAGCAAAACCTTGCGCAAAGACATCGCGAAAATCAAAATTTAAACGCCTAGGTAGGGCTTGCAAATTCAACACGCCCAATAGTTTGGCGGCACCAGGGTCGGCCTTGAGAAAACGGCCATCGTTCACCTGCACTTGCAATTTGCCATTCATGCTGGGGTAATCTGGTGCAGTTATGCTGCCCTGCCAAGATACCTGCCCAGCAATGCTGCCTTGCCCCTTGGCCAGTAGGCCCTTTTGCCCTAAGCGATCCAGTAGCTTGCCAGCGTCTTGCAATGCCCAATTGAAGTTCAGCACAGTGCGCCCATCCAAACCCTGGCCAGCTAGCCAAGCGCCCGTGCCAGTCAATTGCGCCTCGGGGCTGTTGATACTGAGTTTTTTCAACTGCCATTCGCGCTGCACATCTGTCGCTCCAGCCTGGTTGCTGGCTTGAATTTCCAAACGCCCCAGGGCTTTGCCTGCCATATGAAAATCATCTACCTGCACATCCATATCGGGTAAAGCCTGCACACCGCTGGAATGAGTCGCTGCGTTTGCGCTGACCACCATGCTGCTGCTTGCTGATTTTTCACCCAAATGGAGGTGCTTCAAGCGCGCCCAAACATAATCGCCCTGCCCTAAGGCGCCTGGCCGGTATTGCACTTGGCCTGCAGCCTCGCGCGCTTGACCGCTGATTTTCCAACTGCTATCGCTACCGCGCTCAACGATCGCATTCACACCATGGAAAGCGCGTTGCCCCAGCTCCAAGCGCCCTACACGCAACGCTAGGCGCTGCGGTATATAGGCTTGCAAGCCGATTTGCTCACTAGCGAGTTTGCTGCTGGCATCTAAGACAGCACCCAAACGCTGACGCCAAGCATCGGCATCTAAGACCTCGGCTTGCAATAAAAACTGCACCCCACTATCGGGTAAACGGGTATTAGCAGGTGGCGCGCCCAAGCTCAATAAACCACGCACCACAGGTGCCGCAGTGGGTTGTTTGGGGTCGCGTTGGATTTCGTACTGGGCGCTTAAATCCCTGCCCCACAAGGCTTGCACACTCTGCAGACTACGCCCCTGGCGCGGCGGCAAACTGCGTTGATTGATGCGCAATGGCTGCACCTGCGCTGCCGTTTTACCCAAAGGCTCTGGCAAGTTGATAGCCATGCCCTGCAAATTGCTGGCTGCAGAAAAGTCTAAGGTATCTCCTACAAAATCGAGCTGCAAGGTATAGGGCGTAAGGCCCTGTAGATGCCGCCCCAGCTGCGCCAGCCAAGGCAAATCGGTTTGCGTGCGCAGACCTTGGCTGCTGAAAACACCTTCAGCCCGCATATGCACGCCCGCATCTTTGCGCCCAGCCAAACTGCCCATGCCGCCTTGCACCTGAAAAGCGCCACCTAATGTGCGCCCTTGGAACTTGTCTAACACAAAGCCCTGCTCATCAAAACGCAATTGGCCTTGGACATTCTCGAGGCTAGGTGTCAAAGGGGAAAAGCGCACTTGGTTATTGAGAAACAAAGCCTTGCCTGTGACGGTACTTTGTTCCAACTGATCAATCGGCAAATCCAAGGCTAGATCAATCAGGGTGGCTCCTTGCCCCTGCGCTTGGCTCAAGCTGCCCGCCAGCAAGCGATCAACTTCCGTCTCGCGCAGGGTATCGAGTGCCTGCCCCAAATCACCCTGCAAGCGCCCGCGCACCGCCACGCGCAGATCGTCCCAATCGGGCAAGCTCGCTTCTAATTGTTCGGCAGGCATAGCGCCGATAAAACCATGCGCATTTTTGATGAACATGCCATAGCCGTCGAACAGCAATTCACCTTGAATATCTGATAGTGCGGGCCAAGGCTTGCTACCCTTGGGCAGCAGGGCTTTAGGCACATATTGATAATGGGCTTTGTTTAACTGAGCCGCTATCCGAAAAGTACTTTTATTGGGGTCTTTAGACGGGATATCGCGCAAATCCCCTCGAACTTGAAAACTGCCCTTGCTGCCCACACCGCCCTGCACCGCCTGCTGCACATAGTCGCGCGCCTCCTGCGGGATTTCCAGTGGCAGATAACGCCAGACGCGGCTGGCTTGGGCGCGTTCGAACTGGCCACTTAAATCCAGCACCCCAGGAAAGCGCGCATCCCCCACAGCCGCCAAGGTATGCCAACTGGCTTGGGCACTGCCTTGCAAGTCCTCATTAGCAAACTCAGCCCTCGTCACCTGCAAAGCCAAGGCTTGCGCCTGCCCCTGGCCTTGACGCTGCCAACTGATATCTGCCTGCAAGCGATCTAAAGGAATACGCGGCTGCGCAAACACCCCGGGAAACTCCAGCCACCCTTGCTCTATAGCTAGCTGCGCCTTGCCCCCAGCTTGATTCACATCGAAGGAGACATTGGCGCCCGCCAAACCAGGCTGACCAATCGCCGAGGCCTCCACTGGTGTATCTGCCTCTGCATCTGCAAGCGCCGCAGCAGCCATGGCTCGTGTGCCTGTATGTGCAGCTATGTTTTTATATGTGTTTTTGCTGTTTTCTGTCGAAAAATCTGCCTGGGCAGCTATCAATTCAGGATTGTTTTCACTGAGCTGAGATGCCTGCGCGGCCAAAGCCAAAGCGCGCACCTGCCCAACAGCGCGGTATTGCTGCGGCGCGCTGATATCCCCTTGCCAAGAAAATTGCAGCGCGGCGAGTTCCCCCTCGGGCGCTAACTGGTGTAGTTGCTGGCGAAAATGCGCAGCCATAGGCAGGCTTTGCGCAATGCTGGCCAAGACTGGTAGCGCAATATTCTCCACCCGCAATTGGCCCGATTGCGCGGCTGCGGCTTGCAGCTGCTCGGCACTGCCTTGGGCATCGAGTTGCAACTGCCCCAGCGGCCAATGTCGCCCGTCTATGGTGCTAAATGCCGCGTCCTTTAATACCAAAGACAGGCCATCGGGCTTGCGCGCCAGCAGCAGCCGCCCCTGCAAATCATGCAAATCCAGAGACGGCAAATCGGCTTGTAAACGCAAGCTCACCCGCGCTAGCGCCGTATCCAACGCCAAGGACGCTATACGCCCACGATCAAACTCAGCCCAGCTACGCACTGCGCCAAGGCCGCTGCGCACTTGCATTTGCCCGTCCAGATACCGCCCCAATTGAGCAACATCGACCAAAGGAAAATCGGCATAGATAGGCCCCTGCCAAGTGCGCCACGCACCCGCATGGCGCGTCGGCCACCCGCCTTTTAACTGGGCTTGCACCGTCAAGCGCTGCCCCCAATGGGGCGGCGGTGTTGCCGCCACAAAAAAATCATGCCGCCCAAAACGGTTGCGGATATGGATATCCACTTCGCGCAAAGCCAGGGGGGCGGCACCGCGCTTGTCATCGACCCACATTACGCTGCCGCCCTGCACGGCAAAAGATGAGAGCGAAAAAAACCAATCGGCAGCAGCCTCAGCATCACCGCGTTCACCCTGCCCCCAATCTAGGCCACCAACAAAAATTCGGCCATGAACATCACGCCTGAGCAATAAATCAGGTGCTACCACCACCACACGCTCTGCCCCCAAATGCAGCAGCGATCTGGGCGTTATTCTGGCCTGCACCAAAGGCAGCGCCAAAGCCACACGGCCTTGCTTGTCGTAAACACGCAAGCCGCGTATCGTCAATTGCGGTAAAAAATCGTCGCTGGCTTGCACACTATCCATGCGCACCTGCAAACCTAAATGGCGGCTGGCCTGCTGCTCCATCCGGCCTTTGTATTGATCAATATTTGGCGCTAAATAAAAATACAGACCCAGCCAGGCTACAGCCAAAGCAGCAAAGCCAAGCCAAAACGCCCACCACAATAGGCGCACCAAGATAAAAAAGCCCTGCCAGCCCCATGCTATGGGCAAAGCAACAGCAGCAGATCGTGCGTAAAGGCGCATGAAAATTCAATCCAAACTCAGTGAGCAGTAAGCCCAAGGCAGGCACAATCATAGCCATAAGTCTTTTGCATAACGCGGCTCTGCGTTGTGCTTTGCCTACTGATGGACACCCGCCATGATGACTGCCCCCGCCAGCGCCCCATTGCCTACAGCTGCAGCCGATTACAGCCGCTTTGTGCAACGCACACGCCGCCGCTACGCAAATGGTCTGCCTATATTGCCCCCAGGCATGCCGAGCAAGGCCATGATGCAAACATTACTAGAGCAATTGCAAGCCCAAGGCTACGCTGCCGCCAGCGCACTGCGCGTTATGCGCCATATGGTGCAGGAGCGCATCATCAGCCTAGATTGCGAAACAGGCATCAGCCTAGAGGCCGCGACCCTGGGCTTTACCCATTTGGCTGAAGTGGCACTAGAACACGCTTGCCAACACGCCAGCCTGCAACTTGGCCAACTGTACGGTCAGCCGCAAAACCACAAAGGGCAAACCTGTATGTTGTGGATCATGGGCATGGGGAAATTGGGCGCGCGCGAGCTCAACGCCTCCAGCGACATCGACATTATTTTTGTCTATGAAAGTGAAGGACAAACCACAGGCCGCGCTGATGGCCGAGGGCAAATCAGCAACCAAGAGTATTTCAATAAACTGGTGCGCGCCATCAGCACCCATATTGCAGACAACAGCGAGCACGGCCAAGTCTTTCGCGTGGATTTGGCGCTGCGCCCCAATGGCAACTCCGGGCCTGCTGCTGTTTCCTTAGCCGCTTTGGAAGAGTATTTTTTACTGCAAGGACGCGAGTGGGAGCGCCTAGCTTGGCTCAAAAGCCGCGCCGCCGTATGCTGGCCTGTGCGCGATAAAACCCGCACGCAAGCCCTGACCGATGTCGTTATTCCCTTTGTATTCCGCAAACACCTCGACTACGGCGTATTTGAGGCCTTGCGCCAACTACACGCACAAATCCGCAGCCAAGCGGCGCTGCGCGCAGCGGGCAAAAGCGCGCAAGAGTGCGATGTCAAACTTGGCACAGGCGGCATCCGCGAAATTGAATTTATCTGCCAACTCCTGCAAGTCGTGCGTGGCGGGCAATTTGCCGAACTGCGCGTGCGCGCCACCCTGCAAGCCCTGCCTGCTCTACAGCAAGCCGGCCTGATGCCTGCCCACACTTGCGCGCAATTACAAGCGGCCTACACCTTTTTGCGCCAGGTGGAGCACCGCATTCAGTATTTAGACGATGTGCAAACCCATACCCTGCCCAAAGTGGCTGAGGATATAGACTGGATTGCCCGCAGCCTAGGCTTGGCTGATGCGCCGAGCTTTTTTGCACAACTACAAGCGCATCGCGATTTTGTTGCAGCCGAATTCGAACAGCTTTTAGGCGGCGCGCAAGCCAAGCAAAGTTTAGGGCAGCGCGATACCGCACCAGAGTGGGAAGAAATTCAGCATTTGGTGGCAGAGGCCGCCAGCGCCGCAGACCCTAGCGCAAAAGCAGCCTATGCCAGCTTAGGCCAACAGCTCGCGACCTTTGCGCAAAACCCCAAAATCGCGCATTTGCAAGACCTCTCACGCCTGCGCCTGCTACGAGTCTGTGAACGCCTTGCACATTGGCTAGGCGAAGGCAAAACCGAGCCTAGGGCAGCGGCGCGCTTTCTCGACTGGGTGCAACTGCTATTGCGTCACCCCAGTTATTTGGCCCTATTGCAAGAGCGCCCCTCCGTACTGGAGCGCCTCCTGCGCCTCTTAGGCGCGGCACGCTGGCCGGCACGCTACCTACAGCGCCACCCCGAACTCATAGATGAGCTAGCTGGCCGCCATATGTTGCAAGATCGCTTTGACGCGGTGCAATTACAAGCAGATCTGCAACGCCGCTACGAAGCCCTGCAAGCGGCAGGCCAAGCCGATGAAGAAACCCTGCTGAATGTGCTGCGCCACGCCCATCATGCTGAAGTGTTTCGCACCTTGGCCCGCGATGCCGAGGGCGTCATCAGCGTGGAAGAAGTGGCTGACGATTTAAGCCTGCTGGCAGACACCATCGTCGGCATCAGCGTCGATTGGTGCTGGCAAAGCCTGCGACAAAAACACCAAGCGCAACCGGCCTTGGGCATCATTGCCTACGGCAAGCTCGGCGGCAAAGAGCTAGGTTATGGTGGTGATTTGGATATCGTCTTTGTGTATGAGGATGAACACGAAAACGCGGGCGAAATCTACGCGGCTTTTGTGCGCAAATTCATGAACTGGATGACCGCCAAAACCGCTGCTGGCGACTTGTTTGAAATTGATATGGCACTACGCCCCAATGGCAACTCCGGCCTTTTGGTTACCCCTTTTGCGGCTTATGCCGACTACCAACAGCAGCGCGGCAGCAACACCGCTTGGCTGTGGGAGCATCAAGCCATGACGCGTGCGCGTTGCATTTGGGGCAGCCCTGAATTGGCCAGTCAGTTTGATGCAGTGCGGCAGGCCGTACTGTGCGCACCGCGCGAATTGAGCAAACTGAGCCAAGAAATTCAAATCATGCGCCAGCGTATGCGCGAAGCACACAAAGTGCCCGCTGGCCTATTTGATGTCAAACACAGCGAAGGTGGCATGGTGGACTGCGAATTTACGGTGCAATACCTGGTGCTAGCACATGCCAAAAATCATCCCGAACTCATCGCCAATAAAGGCAATATCGCGCTACTGCAACGCGCCCAAGATGCGGGTCTGCTCGCTGCGCCTATAGGCAGTGCTGCCGCCAACGCTTACCGCACCTTGCGCCGCATCCAACACAAAGCGCGTTTAGATGAGCAACCCACCCAAATCCCACAAGAAAAAATAGCCGCAGAGCAAGCGGCTATCGTGGCGCTATGGCGGGCAGTTTTTAGCATGATTTAGCCATTTTAAGCCGCCAAATCTGCCTGGGCAGCTATCAAAATTAATTGATCACAACAGGCGAGAACTCGGTTGTCGGGCCAAACATAGCCGCAGGCGAAGTCGGCGCTTTGCCATTGTCATCCAAGATACCGTAGCGATTCGCTAAGTCGGCTGTATAGAAAGCCTTGCCCGTCTCGCTGTGACGCTGCGAATCAGCATAAAAAGCTGCCAGCACTTGGCCTTGCAATATTTGCGATTCGCTGATGCCGGCCACGCTTTGGTACATATTGGGGTCCGCCTTTTGCAAAGCCTGCAGGCGCTCCGTACGCACCACCCCTGGCCACAGGCCAATGGCTGTCACGCCCAAGGGTTTGAAATCGTGCGCCATATCGTGCGTCATTTTGTCGGTACCGGCCTTGCCTGCGCCGTAAGCCGGGCCGTGCATATAGCAGCGGCTGCCAGGCGAAGAAATGCTGACCATCAGCCCTTGGTTTTGAATCAACAGCGGCGCCGCGTAATACGCCATGACATAGTTGGAGCGCAGCCCCACAGTAAGCACATCCACTTGGGCAAAAGATTTTTCCCAAAATGGTTGGGGATTGACGATGTCGTCAGGCAAAGCAATGGCGCAATTGACCAATATATCCAAGCCGCCATGCTCTTTTTCGATGCGCTGGCACAGTGCTGCAATTTGGCTATCGTCACCCATATCGCAAACCACGCCCACGCCCTTGCCGCCCAAAGCGTCGATCTCACTCACAGTTTGCTGCAGTGAGCCTGGCAAATGTCCGCCATGCACCGCCTGGCCGCTGCGCGCCGTCACATACACCGTCGCGCCAGCTTGCGCCAAACCCAAAGCCACACCCTTGCCCACCCCACGGCTAGCGCCTGTAACCAAACAAACTTTTCCAGTCAACTGTGCCATTGCTTTATCCTCTTCGTCTCTATTGTGGTGAAAACGCATGATAACCAGAGTTGACGCATAGGCTATGCCCAGCATCGCTGCATAAGCATACGCCAAG
The DNA here is from genome assembly GCA_964608575.1 of uncultured Burkholderiaceae bacterium. Lineage (GTDB taxonomy): Bacteria > Pseudomonadota > Gammaproteobacteria > Burkholderiales > Burkholderiaceae_C > JAMIFN01. Next base: position 9,496 of record CAZSPW010000039.1, read on the forward strand.
CTTTACACTCAAGCCCGAACTAAAAGCTAAAACTTTTCATGCGCTAAGGCCACTGCGCCATAGCCATCACTGGCCACTTTGTGCTTTATACCCTTTGAATATGTCCACTACGCCCCTTATTGCTCTGCAAAATGTGCGCTTTGCCTATGGTGCGCGCGCTATTTTGGATGGTATTAGCCTGAGCATTCCACGCGGCCAAATTACTGCCGTCATGGGCGCTTCTGGCGGCGGCAAAACCACCGTCCTGCGTTTGCTCGGCGGCTTAATTCAAGCGCAAGAAGGGCAATATCTATTTGCAGGCGAGGATGTCACCCACGCCCAAAACAAACAGCTCTACGCCATGCGTCGCCGCATGGGCGTCTTGTTTCAACATGGGGCACTGTTTTCAGATTTAAGCGTTTTTGAAAATGTCGCCTTTCCGCTGCGCGAACTCAGCCAATTGCCTGAAGACTTGATACGCAGCATCGCGCTCATGAAGCTCAACGCCGTCGGCCTGCGCGGTGCGCGTGAGCTCAAGCCCAGCCAAATCTCTGGTGGCATGGCTAGGCGCGTCGCATTGGCCCGCGCCATAGCCCTAGACCCCGAATTGGTACTGTACGACGAACCCTTTGCCGGCCTAGACCCGATTTCTCTGGGCACCACTGCGCGTTTGATCAGGCAATTGAATAACAGCCTAGGACTGACCAGCGTCATCGTCAGCCATGATTTAGACGAAACCTTTGCCATCGCCGACCAAGTCATCATCTTGGCCAATGGCCGCATCGCGGCGCAGGGCAGCCCTGCTGAAGTACGCAACAGCACCGACCCACTGGTGCAACAATTTGTGCAGGCGCAAAGCGATGGCCCCGTGCACTTTCATTACCCAGCGCCCAGCGTGGCCGAAGATTTCTTACAAAAGGCAGGCACATGAACTGGATACGCCATTTGGGCTTTTCTACCCGCATATGGATGGCAGGCCTAGGTTGGGGCGCGCGTTTATTTGTGCGCCTGCTCACGCTTTTGCCCGCCACCCTCAAACGGCCTAGCCTGCTACGCGACCAAGTCCATTTTTTGGGTAATTACTCCCTCGCCATCATCGCCGTCAGCGGGCTTTTCGTCGGTTTTGTACTGGCGCTGCAGGGCTATTACATCCTCTCGCGTTTTGGCGCGACCGAAGCCGTAGGCTTAATGGTGGCGCTTAGCCTATTGCGCGAACTCGGCCCCGTTGTCACCGCACTGCTATTTGCAGGCCGCGCAGGCACTTCGCTTACAGCGGAAATTGGCATGATGAAAAGTGACGAGGTGCTGGACTATATGGAAATGACCGCAGTGAACCCCATCGCACGGGTATTAGCACCGCGCTTTTGGGCTGGAGTCGTCGTCATGCCGCTGTTGGCCAGTATTTTTGGTGCCGTTGGCATTTTGGGTGGCTGGTTGGTTGCTGTGCCCATGATAGGCATAGACCCAGGCGCGTTTTGGAGCCAAATGCAAGGCGGCGTAGACATCATCAGCGATGTCGGCAACGGTCTGATCAAATCCCTGATTTTTGGCATTGCCGTGACTTTTATCGCCGTACTCCAAGGCTTTACGGCAGCAGCTACGCCAGAAGGCGTATCGCGCGCCACTACACGCACCGTCGTCATGGCCTCACTCACGGTATTGGCTTTGGACTTTTTGCTCACCGCACTCATGTTCTCGATTTAAAACTCTCAGGCAAATCACATGCAACGCTCTAAAAACGATCTCTGGGTTGGCCTTTTTGTCCTTTTAGGCGCCTTGGCTTTGGTATTTTTGGCACTCAAGTCGGCCAATTTACTGTCGTTCAACTTCAATCCCACCTACGCCTTAAGCGCCCGCTTTGACAATATCGGCGGGCTCAAAGTCAACGCCCCCGTCAAAAGCGCGGGCGTGGTAGTTGGCCGCGTAGCAAGCATAGGTTTCGACCAAAACACCTTTCAAGCTGATGTGCATTTGGCTATGGACAAGGCCTACCAATTCCCGAAAGACAGCTCCTTGGCTATTTTGACCAGTGGCCTGCTGGGCGAACAATACATCGGCATCACCGCTGGTTATGAAGCCCAAGATTTAAAAGCCGGTGATCGCATCAGCAGCACGCAATCGGCCGTAGTGCTAGAGAATTTGATTTCTCAATTTTTATTCAGCAAAGCCGCCGAAGGTGGTGATAAAAACAGTGACAACGCCCCAGAAAAAACCGACACTGCAGGCAAAGAATAAGAAAGCTGTCACCCCATGAAAGCCGCCCCATTTAAATTCATATCCATGGCCTTGCTCTTGCTGGGCTTAGCGGCGTGCGCCAGCGGCCCACAGCGCAATCCAGAAGACCCATTGGAGCCTTTTAATCGCAGCATGTTTGCCTTCAACGAGGGCTTAGATAAGGCTGTGGCTAAACCAGCGGCGCAAGGCTATCAAACCATCGCGCCCTACCCTGTGCGCATGCACATCAGCAATTTTTTCAATAATCTGCAAGACGGCTGGACTGTGGTCAACAACGCCTTGCAACTGCGCCCGCAAGCCTTTGCTGAGAGCTTTTTCCGCTTCAGCTTTAACACCTTTATCGGCATGGGTGGCTTCGTCAATGTGGCCGATAGCATGGGCTTGGCACGCGACCAGCAAGATTTTGGCAAAACCCTAGGCCGCTATGGTGTCCCACCCGGGCCTTATGTGGTCTTACCCGTTTTAGGGGCTTCCACTGTGCGCGACAGCGCGGGCTTGGTCGTCGATTTAGAAGCCGACTTGCTCAGACACGAAGTTCAGCACATTCCTAGCCGCAACAGCTTGTATGCCCTGCGCCTTATCGACAAGCGTGCCAATTTACTGGCGGCGGGCAATATTTTGGAAGAGGCTGCGCTAGACAAATACGCATTTATGCGTAACGCTTATTTACAGAAACGCCGCTCTGACATCGATACCCTGCGCCGCCAAAAAGCCACCACTGAGGAGTATTACGATAGCCTGCCGAACGACG
>CAZSPW010000039.1:12560-16233 GCA_964608575.1 uncultured Burkholderiaceae bacterium
GGCTCATGAGGCTAGTGCCCCTGTAGGCAGCGCCGCCAACCAAACTGCAGGGTATGAAACACCAGCGGCATCACAAACTCAAAACACCGCTGCTGCGCCGCCATCCAAGATCAAAATGCCGCGCAGCAATTACGCCTTACAAGCTCCAGTGGCTCGCCTGCTTAACCACTAAAAACCCCTCTTACCCTTGCAGCAACCCTTGGCTCCAACCATAAAAAACCCCGCCTAGGCGGGGTTTTACTTTGGGCAGCACACAGGTTTTTGCAAACCCATGCCCATGCACCAGCGGCTTATTGGTCGGCCGCGACCGCAGCAGGCGCAGCCGCCTTATTGCCACGCACCAATTTTTCTTTGATACGCGCAGATTTACCACTGCGTTCACGCAGGTAGTACAACTTGGCACGGCGCACATCACCACGGCGCTTGACTTCAATCTTAGCGATCAGCGGGCTGTAGAGCTGGAATGTGCGTTCTACGCCTTCGCCGCTAGAGATTTTGCGCACGATGAAGTTGCTGTTCAAACCGCGATTGCGTTTAGCAATCACGACACCCTCGTAAGCCTGTACGCGCTTGCGTGTACCTTCCACCACATTCACGCTAACGACAACGGTATCGCCAGGGTTGAAATCAGGGATGGTTTTGCCTAAGCGGGCAATTTCTTCTTGTTCCAGAGTTTGGAGCAGATTCATGAGATTTTCCTTTAACAGTCATCATGCGTGGGTCAGCAAAGCAAGAAACAAAAATCCAGCCTGTAAGTGGTTTTCCCCATGAAAACCACGCCCTATGCGCAGAGGATGGCAGCCGGCGATTATAGCCCGCTATCTAACGCTACCCCTAAAACCCCGCACGCTCACGCACCGCCGCGCCTAAATCCAACACGGCCATCGCGTAATAACTGCTTTGGTTATAGCGTGTGATCACATAAAAATTGTCTGTACCAGCGTAATAGGTTTTGGCATTTTCAGGCACGGCCGGGTCGCCATTGAACAGCTCAATCAAGGCCAAATTGCCACGATAGTCTTGCGCGCTTTCAGGCAATTGCGCACCCAGTACCTGCATTTGCTTAGGGTTGAAACTGGGCAAAATATCCGGCGCTAGCAATTTATCCAATTGCGCATCAGACGCTAATTGCACATCAAAAATCGCTTGCTGCCCACGCTTCCAGCCATAGGCTTGAAAGTAATGCGCCACCGACCCTATGGCATCCGTCGCTTGGCTCAAATCTATGATGCCGTCGCCATCAAAATCCACCGCAAAATTTTGCAACGAGCTAGGCATAAATTGCCCCATACCCATCGCGCCCGCATACGAACCCTTAGGCTGCAGCGGGTCTCGCCCCGCCTGCATTTGCTGGCGCAAAAAACTGGCTAGCTCGGCTTGAAAAAAATCGCTACGGTCGCGTTTAGCCGTTTTCGGAAAATCAAACGCCAGCGTTGCCAGCACATCGATCACGCGAAAACTCCCCATATCGCGGCCGTACAAAGTTTCCACCCCCAAAATACCCAAAATCACCTCTTGCGGCACACCATACTCGGCCTCTGCGCGCTCTAGGGTTTCACGGTGCGTCTGCCAAAAACGCAGGCCTGCGTTAATGCGTATGGGTTCCACAAAGCGGCTGCGATACACGCGCCAGTTTTTGAAAAAACTCTGCTGCGTAGGCCGCATCAGGCGTTGCGCCGCAGGGCTAAAACGCGCCTGCCCCAGAATATTGCGCACCGCATCGGGCGGCAGGTCGTGTTTGCTGGCCAGGCGCTCAGCAAAGGCCATGGCTTGCGGGCTGTTGCTGTAATAACCGTTAGCGGGCGCGGTTTGCGTCGCTTCATCGCTCAGCACGGGCGTATCTATATTTACCAGCGAATTGTCCACTTGCGCCTGCGCTGCACCAACGCCTACCATGGCCACCAGCACCGCGCCTAAAAAAGAAAGAAATTTCCGCTGCATATTCTTTGTGGGCAAGCCAGTGACTCGCCGCTTTCAAAAATCTTCAAACGCATTCGGGCACAATTGCTGCAAAGGTCGCAAAGCCCCCAAATACCCCTTTGTACGCGGGGCATTTTGCCACTGAACTTTTTCTTTTTGCTGAAACTCTCGCCATGCAAGACCTGCGCCAAGCCATCGCCGCCATCGCCACTGCCCCAGGGCGCGGAGCCGTAGGCATTGTGCGTATTTCGGGCCAAGCTTTAGCGCCATTTGTACGCCAGCTACTAGGGCGCGATTTAGCCCCGCGCACGGCCACTTATCTACCTTTTCCTGATGCCGCAGGGCAGGCACTAGACCAAGGGCTGGCAATTTGGTTCCCCGCCCCGCATTCCTACACAGGCGAAGATGTGCTGGAACTGCAAGCCCACGGCGGCCCCGTGGTGTTGCAAATGCTGCTCGACCGCTGCCTGCAAGTAGGGGCTAACTTATCGCCTGCACTGCGCCTGGCCGAGCCTGGCGAATTCAGCCAACGCGCATTTTTAAACGACAAAATCGACTTGGCGCAGGCCGAAGCCATCAGCGACCTGATCAACGCCGCCACCGAAGGCGCAGCCCGCAGCGCCGCGCGTTCGCTCACGGGCGAATTTTCTGCCGCCGTGCAAAGCCTGCTGCACGATCTAACCCATGTGCGTATGGTGCTGGAAGCCAACCTCGACTTCCCCGAAGAAGAAGATGTGGGTGATTTGGCCAGCTGGGGCGTGCCGCAACAATTGGACGCCATCGCCGCCGGCGTGGCACGCATCTTTGCCAGCGCACGCCAAGGGCAACTGCTACGCGACGGCCTCAAAGTCGTGATTGCAGGCCAGCCCAATGCCGGCAAAAGCTCGCTGCTCAATGCGCTGGCGCAGGCCGAAGTCGCCATCGTCACCCCCATTGCTGGCACCACGCGCGACAAAATCGAACAAAGCATACAAATTGAGGGCGTGCCCCTACACATCATCGACACCGCAGGCCTGCGCGAAAGCAGCGATGTCGTGGAACAAATCGGCGTGCAGCGCGCCTGGCAAGCCATCAGCAGCGCCGATGTGCTGTTATTCGTACACGACCTAGCCCGCAGCGGGCCCGAACACCCCGAACACCCCGCTTATAAAACCCAAGAAGCTGCGCTGGCAGCGCAATTGGCAGCGCAACTGCCAGCCCACACCCCCGTGCTGCATGTATGGAATAAGGCCGATTGTGTGGATACGGCGGCGCAGCAGGCGGCTATTGCAGACCAAGCCGAAAACGCCCTTTTGCTCTCCACCAAAACTCAGGCGGGTTTAGAAGATTTGCGCCAACGCCTGCTGCAAATTGCCGGCTGGCAAAGCCTGCCCGAAGGGGTATTCGCTGCGCGTGAACGCCATCTGCAAGCCCTGCGCGAAGTCGCCGCGCATATCAGCACCGCGCAAACCCAATTGCTGCACCCGCCCGTCATGCTGGATTTAATGGCCGAAGAGCTGCGCTTGGCGCAAAACGCGCTGTCGTCCATCACGGGCGAATTCACCGCCGACGACCTGCTCGGCGTCATCTTCAGCAGCTTTTGCATAGGCAAATAGCACAGGATTTGGAACAATAAAGCGTAAAAGTGCAGTTTCCGCCCACTTTGTTCCACCAGTGGGACAATCGAAGCCAACATCTGCCTGCTATGGTTTTAAGCAACAATTATCAGTGCCTTTTCAGCATAAAAAGCCGAAAAAACTGCCTGGGCAGCTAT
>CAZSPW010000040.1:0-7323 GCA_964608575.1 uncultured Burkholderiaceae bacterium
TGCCGATGTTTTGCAGCTCGCGCCGAATGGCAAGTGCATCCAAGCTGGCTAAAGGTAAATCTAACAATAGGCGCACGCGCTGGGTGATGCGCTGAAACACTTGTTCAAAGGCGGCGCGTTGTTCGGCCTCGCTGCCCTGCACAGCGGCGGGGTCAGGAAAGCCCCAGTGCGCGCTGATGGGCTGGCCCGGCCACAACGGGCAGACTTCACCCGCAGCGTTATCGCACACGGTGATGATGAAATCCATTTTCGGTGCATCGGCAGCAGCAAACTCATCCCAGCTTTTGCTGCGCAGTTGCGCCGTGGGGTAGCCTATGGCGCTCAACTTTTCCAGCGCCAGTGGGTGCACACGCCCGGCAGGCTGGCTGCCCGCGCTGTGCGCCACAAAGCGCCCCGCACCCAAGGTGTTGATGATGGCTTCGGCCATGATGCTGCGCGCGGAATTGCCGGTGCAGAGGATGAGGATTTGATAAGGCTTAACAGTCATGAGGATCTCCACAAATGGAAGGATTAGTGCTGGGCAAGCCACAGTCTTGGCCGCCGCAGCAGTGCTCGGTCAAATACGCCACCAAATCAGCGGCTTGCTTGAAATTGGCGGCATAAATCACAAAGCGCCCTTCTGGGCGCGGCTGAATCAGGCCAGCGTGGCTGAGTTCTTTTAAATGAAAAGACAAAGAAGACGGCGCTATGCCCGTGGCGGTGCTGATTTGCCCAGCGGCCATGCCTGCGCTGCCCGCCTGTACCAGGAGGCGAAAAATCGCCAGGCGTGAGTGGTGGGCTAAGGCGGCTAAAGCGGTGACGGCGGTGTTTATTTCCATATTTCAATGATAATTGAAATGATGGGAGAAATATGACAGTTTGACGATGCGGTGCAGCCCTGGCCTTATTTATGCATCATTTTGGCATTTACGCCCGTCAAAACTGCCTGAGCAGCTATGATTTTTATATGTAAATAGGCTAAATCCGGCAAGCGGTAAGCTGTCTTAAGCGCACACGGTGCGTCCAAGCCTTGGGGTCGTAGGATGAAGCAAAGAAATAACAAGCCGCTGAAGCGGCTTTTTTGTGATGGGCTTTAGTCCAGTTCTTGTACGCCCCCGCCCGAGACGGTGAGGATTTGGCCACTGATCCAACTGGCGGCGGGCGAACACAAAAACAGGGCGGCATTGGCCATGTCCTGCGGCTCGCCCAAGCGTTTGATGGGCGTGTGGCTGAGCATACGGGCTTGAATTTCGGGGGTGAGCACCGATTGCAGCGCATCGGTGCGGGTGGCACCTGGGGCTACGGCGTTGACGCGGATATGGCGAGGCCCTAGGTCAAAAGCGATATTGCGCACCAAATGACTGGTGGCGGCTTTGGATGAGCCGTAAGAGGCCATGCGCTGGTTTTTGTTTTCAGCCGCCATGGAGGTGATGGCCAAGATGGCGCCGCCGCCAGCTTGCTCGATTTCAGGGGCAGCTAGCTGCGCCAGGCGGAACAGAGAAAACACATTGAGCTCGAAGGCTTAGGCCAAAGTGCTAAAGCCTAGGCTTAATTTCGGCAGACGCGCTCGAGCCTTGGTGCAGCAAGTCTGCTAAAGCGAGAGAGAGGTCGGGATAGCTCCAACGGAAGCCTGCTTCTTGGGTGCGCTGTGGTACGAGGCGTTGGCCGCCGAGCAGTAACACAGACATTTCGCCTAAGCCTAGCCGTAGCGCCCAAGCGGGTACGGGTAGCAAGGCTGGACGGTGCAGGGCGTGCGCTAGGGTTTGAGTGAACTCGATGTTGCGTACAGGTTCAGGAGCGCAGGCGTTAAAGGGGCCGCTGCAGTTGTTTTGATGCAGCAAGTGATCGATAAGTGCGACTTGGTCGCTTAAATGAATCCAAGGCATCCACTGCTGACCGTTGCCAAGGCGACCCCCTAAACCAAGGCGAAATGGTATTAATAATCGTGCCAACATACCTCCTTGCGGCGCCAAAACTGGTGCGGTGCGCAGCAGCGCTACGCGCACGCCCCACTGGCGCGCCCGCTCGGCCTCTTGTTCCCACGCCACGCATAACTGGCTGCCAAAATCGGCATGACCTGGTTCGCTGCTTTCGGTTAGCCATTCTTCGCCACGATCGCCATACCAACCGACAGCAGAGCCGGAAATGAAAACCCGTGCAGGCGTGGTTTGCTGCCCCATCCAATCGACCAGTCTGCGCGTTAGCTCAACACGGCTGCGCCATAGCAGGTGACGCCGTTCTGTGGACCAAATGCGCTCGGCAATGGGAGCGCCAGCTAGATTGATGACTGCATCAAGCGGACCGCTGGCTTCCAAACTTTGCAGTTGTGCAATACCGCGGGCGCCACTGCATAGGCTTGCTACTTGCTGGGGCTGACGACTCCAAACCCAGAGTTCATGGCCTTGTTGCTGCCAATACCGACAAAGAGCCTGACCGATTAAACCGGTACCGCCAGTCAACAGAATGCGCATAGTGTGCTCCTATCTCAGTTCATGTATTGCTTACCATGGTAGGCGCTGGCCGTTATAAGCCCAGAAACTACCGCTATCTTCGACTTGTAAATGGTTAATTAGTTGTAGTAAGTCGAAAGCGGCTGCGTCTGCTGCTCGGCCAATCTGCGCACCTTTAAATGGCGCAGATAGGGCTGAGTTGACAGTCCCAGGGTGCAGTGCGGCAACAATTGCCTGGGGCTGGGTGCGAGCCAACTCAATAGCGGCTGTTTTAATCACCATATTTAACCCTGCCTTGGCCGCGCGATAGCTATACCAACCGCCGAGACGGTTATCGCCAATGCTGCCAACTTTGGCAGAAAGGACTGCCACTACGCAGCGCTGTGTGCGTGCGAGTTGCGGCGTAAAGTGTGCCAAGGCTAGTGCCGGCCCAATGGTATTGATGGCAAAGCTCGCGGCCATATGCTCGGCATTTAGATCGCTTAAACGCTTTTCAGGTGTGCCAGTGGCGCCGTGCAGCATGCCTGTGGCAATGAATAACAGGTTCCATGGGCCGTGCTCGCGCACTGCTTGTGCTGCTTGTTCGATGCTGGAGGGGGTATTGAAATCTACGGCAGGGGTGCTCGAGCGGCTCAGCGTTAGAACTTTTGCACAAGATGGATCGCTCTGGAGTTGTTCTGCGACCGCATGGCCAAGCGCACCTGAGCCGCCCAGGATAAGCGCTCGATAACCCGAAGGGAAAGATGACATCGCGTGTCCTTTCGCTTGCATAAGCACTGCTAGCTTAAAGCGTATCCAGCTGTTCGCGTAATGCGCTGGCGTGCAGACGCAATGCAGCGCGTTGCGTATCAGGCATTTTTTCTAATTGCCGATATACCAGTGCTAGACGGGAATTATTTTGTAGTGTGGATGCGTTGCGATCAAAAAAGTCCCAGTACAAAGAGTTGAAGGGGCAAGCGCGGGATCCGGTTTTTTGTTTCGGGTCGTAGGCGCATCCTTGGCAGTAGTCGCCCATGCGCTGCAGATAGGCGGCACTGCTGACATAGGGTTTGGTTGCGATCAAGCCGCCGTCTGCGCACTGACTCATACCCAGTGTGTTGGGCAGCTCTACCCATTCGAATGCGTCAATATAAATACCCAGGTACCATCGGTGTAGGGCTTGCGGCTCTAGCCCTGCGAGTAATGCGAAGTTACCAATGACCATCAGGCGCTGTATATGGTGTGCGTGCGCAGTCTCTAGCGATTGTGTAATGGCTAGCCGTAGACAGCGCATTTGTGTTTGACCACTCCAGAACCAATGCGGCAGTGCGCGCCTATGCCCGAATCCGTTGAGGCTTTCGTAGCTCGGCATGTGCGCCCAATAGATGCCGCGCATATATTCGCGCCAGCCTATGATTTGTCGTATAAAGCCCTCGACAGCAGCCAATGGGGCTAGGCCAGCGCGCCAAGCGGCTTCGGCGCGCTGTACCACCTCCAGCGGGTGCAGCATTTTTACATTTAATGCAAACGACAACAGGGAGTGAAACAAGCGCGGTGCTAGAGCCGCCAGCGCATCCTCGTAATCGCCAAAATAAGGCAGGGCAGTGCGGATAAAAGCATCTAGGCAAGCTAGGGCTTCGTCGCGGTTGAGTGGCCAGCGCAAGGTATTCGCCTGCGGCTGGCCAAAACTTCTAACGCCAGCGTTTTCTATCGTGCGCCAAAGCGTACTGTGGTCGTGTTCTTGACGCCAGTCTGCCGGCTCCGCAGGGGTTCCGGGCCAACGCTTGCGATTGTCGTGATCAAAGTTCCACTTTCCTCCTTCAGGGTATCCGTCGTCATCGAGCAATAGTCGCCAGCGGCGACGCATATGGCGGTAAAAGCGCTCCATCAGCCATGGTCGCTGTTGGCCCATGAGTGTGCCTAGCTCTTCGCGTTCAGTTAAAAAATGTTCGCCTCCAACGACGACCCAGGGCAGTGGCTGATTGGCGCCCCAAGTTCGGAGCATGGTATCTAGCCGCCACTCATCAGGTTGTTGCCACTCGATACGCCGTACGCCGTAGATTTGCGCTAACGCGCTAAGGTTGTTGGGGATAGACTGATGATTGCTGTTATCGTCAATGGCGACATAGTGCACTCGGTGCCCTGCTATACGCAGCTGGCGTGCAAACTCGCGCATTGCAGCGAAGATGGCGAGAATTTTTTGTGCGTGGTGCAGGACATAGTCGGTTTCTTGCCGCACCTCCATCAAAACATAAACTACGCTGGGATTGATTTGCGCAAACCAACTGTGCCGAGGTGATAACTGGTCGCCAAGTATTAGGCGCAGGGTGTGCGCCTGCGCAGGGAGGGAGTGGCTGTTGGTGCTCATGTCGCGATGCTTACGAGCTTGCGCTTCGCAATGCTTTTTCAATCTGCTGGGCGAGGTCGCGACCACTTAGCCAAGCGCCTTCAACGGTGCCATCCTGTAGCCAGTCACCGCACATGCCCAAACCCAGTACGGAATTCCACCAGCTACCGATTTTTAAGGGGCTGATGGTGTTGGCATAACGCCAGCGGTGCGCGCTCGCTTGAGCACCTGACAAGTCCGCGCCACTTAACTGAGCGAAAGTTTGCACAAGGGTGTTGGCAACCGTTTGTGGATCGTCTTCAATATGCGCTTGACTCCATTGCGGACAGGCGTGAAGCAGCCAAGTTTCAGAACCAGTGCGACCTGGTTTGCTGCTGTCGCGAGCAATCCAGCGAAGGGGGCCTTGTTCAACCAAACATCCGTCTATTGGCAGCGGCAACTTCTCAAGGCAGCGCACCATGACAGCCCAACAAGGATGCATATGCACTTGGCGAGCCAAAGTTGCGGCATCGGGGTCTATCTCTGCTACTAGTGGCGCAGCTTGTGGCGCGGGGATAGCCAGTAGCACAGCTTGGTAACGCGGCAATTCGAGTAGTTGCTGGCCATTGCTTACCACCCAGCTGCCATCGTCTTGTCGCTTTAGTGATTCGACAGTGGTTTGCCACCGCAAGTGCACGGGCATGGCTAGCTGCTCCATGCTATGCACCATATGTCTGGCGGGCGCTGTCATGCGCGGTACCCCGACCAATTGCTTTGCTGCCTCTTGCTCCCAGGAGAAGTTCTCGCCATCGTGCCGGCCGATACGGGCCTGCCATCGGCCAGCGACTCCGGCTTGTTCCCAGATGTCCACCTGGGCGCGGAAGTCGGCATCGTGTGCGCTGAAGGAGGGGGCACCATGGTCACACTGCCACGCCTCGACAGGCTTGCCAGCTATATTTTCTCCGTCCCCACGGCGGGTGCTCATGCGCCCTGATGGCCCGCGACTTTTATCAAACACATGTACGCTATGCCCGGCTTGCGCCAAAGAAAATGCGCAGCTCAAGCCGGCCATGCCCGCGCCTACGATGGCAATAGGAAGTGGCGGTAAAGAAGGTGCCATTGTGCTGATGTTCATAAATCTTGATCGCAGTGCTCATGCGGTGCGTGTACAGCGAATATGCTGTGTTAGGGCTGATTGGGGTCGTGGCGGGTGTGTGTCACCCAGATCAAGGCTTCGGTTTTCACACCTAAAATCTTTGCCTGTCGCAAAACGGCTGCTTTGGTGTCGGCACTTAATGCTTTGTCACGCGCCAAAATCCAGGCATAACTCGTGTTAGACCCCAGCACTAATGCCCAGCGGTAGTTTGGATCAAGCGCCGCGATGTGGTAGCCGCCATAGAAGGGACCAAAAAAAGACACCTTAAGCGATCCAGTAGTGCGAGCTCCTGTGAATAATGCCTTACCTATGGCTTCGCGCCACTGTTGGTCTGTTGGGTGATAGCCACGATTGACGACGCGTATGCTGCCATCAGGTTGCGCAATATAAGTGGCTGATACATCGGTCATACCGCGTTCAAAGGAGTGGTCTAGGCGTGCCAACTCATACCATTTGCCAGCGTAGCGTTCTACATCAAAAGCGGTGACAGGCTGTACGCCCGGCGGTGGGCTTGTGTTGGTGCAACCGACCAGCAGCAGGCTAGCCGCCATGATCAGCAAGCTTGGCAGCCACCTACTTTGACGCAAACGCTGCCAATGCGGCATGAAGATGAGGCCAGGATGAAGAAAATATGGCTTAAGCATCATCATTCAGTCCTTTCTTTCTATGGATAGAGTCGCCACGGCGCCACAGGGCTACCAGCGGCGCTAACTCGGATAAATGTTGCACGACGCGTACCCCGGCGAGCGATTTTTGGTGCAATGCCGAGCATGCACCGCCAACCCATAGCGTTGTGGACGGGGACAGTTGCCCACGCAGCTCGCGCAGGCTTGCTTGTACCAAGGCAGGCTTGAGTAAATTACTGAAACTTAGCCCGACTACATCGGCGCGATGCGCCTGTGTGGCTTTAGAGATATCGGCCAGTGGTGTTTGCGTACCTAGGGAAACGCAGGTGCAGCCTTCTAAGACGAGTATGGCTTCCACCATCAATAGCCCCAAGCTATGCTGCTCTTGCGGGATGGTGGTTAGCAAGACTTTCGGGCCCCGTGGCGCGGGCTGTGTGGCCAATGAGGCAATTCCGTGGCGTAAAACACCAGTGAGCACCTCGGTGTACAAATGCTCTTCAAAAACTTCAAAGCGGCCTTGTGCCCAAGCCTCGCCAACGGCGGTCGTCAGTGGTGCTACTAGATTCATGACAAAAGAAGCCAGACCCATGCGCAACTGGGCTTGACTGAGACTGTAGCGCAGGGTTACAGGGTCGTGTGTGCTGATGGTGTGCAGTAAGGCTTCAATTGTCGTGTCCGATGGATTTGCCGCTTCATTTGTATTCGATACAGCATCGGATGGTTGAGGTGAGTTGCCAAGCAATAGGGCTTGCAAAGCGGCTTCATCCAAGCCAACGATCTTGCCAGGGCGTAAGCCCAGCCCCAATA
>CAZSPW010000040.1:7423-16228 GCA_964608575.1 uncultured Burkholderiaceae bacterium
AAAGCGGCTTCATCCAAGCCAACGATCTTGCCAGGGCGTAAGCCCAGCCCCAATAACCTGCTAATCAGTTTTAGCTGTTGCACCTGCGCTGGGCTGTATAGCCGATCGCCCGCTGGACTGCGCTCTGGTGTAGGGAAGCCGTAACGCCGCTCCCATACGCGCAGCGTGTCTTTGCCCAGGTTGGTTTCCCGTTCGACCATAGCGATTGGCATGGAGCTACCGCCAAGAGCAGATGTCTTTAGAAAGGAAGATGAGTCCATTATTGTGAAAATTTGAGGTACAGCTCGATTGTCTTAGACAAAATGCATTTTGTCCAGTATATTACGCCCTAGAGACAAAACAAAATGCAGTGCGCAATTCATCAATAGGAAGCAATAAGGCCATGAAAATCGCAATCATAGGATCGGGTATTTCAGGCTTGGCAGCAGCCCATCGCCTGCGTGGACATGCGCAAATTGTTTTATTTGAGGCCGGGCGGTATTTAGGTGGACATACCCACACTGTTGATGTCTCTTTGCCCGGTGCGGACGGTAAAACCGTGCGCCATGGCGTTGATACAGGGTTTTTGGTGTTGAACGAGCGCACCTATCCTGGCTTACTAGCCCTGTTGAATGAGCTGGGAGTACCTATTGCTCCGTCTGATATGTCGTTCTCGGCCAAAGTGCCAGGCGCAGGAGTCATGGGCTTGGAGGCGCTGGAGTGGAGTGGTTCCAATTTGGCGACGGTGTTTGCCCAGCGTCGCAATCTTTTGCGCCCGCGCTTTTTGGGCATGCTCGCGGAACTACTGCGTTTCAATCGACTGTGCACAGCACTGGCTGCTGCTGGACAAGACGAGGCCTTGACGCAGCCCTTAGGTGAGTTTTTAGATCAGCATGGCTTCGGTATGGCCTTTCGCCAATGGTATTTTTTACCGATGCTAGGTTGTATCTGGAGCTGCCCAACGGATCAAATGCTGCGCTTTCCTGTGGCTACTATGGTCAGGTTTTGTTATAACCATGGCTTGATTCAGATCACGAATCGGCCGCAGTGGTACACCGTAGCCGGCGGTGCGCGCCAGTATGTGGATGCAATCGTGCAAGGACTAGATGTTCGTTTGGATACACCAGTCATACAAATCGAGCGCAATGCTAGCGGCGTCTGTATCCATACTGATGGGCGCGCGGAACATTTTGACGCAGTGGTATTGGCCGTACACAGTGATCAGGCGCTAAACCTGCTGGCGCAGCCTAGTGCTGCGGAGCAAGAAGTGCTAGGTGCAATTCGTTACCAAGCCAATCGTGCTGTGCTGCACACCGACACTAGCGTACTGCCGCGCCGTCGTGCGGCTTGGGCAGCATGGAATTACGAACGCGCCGCTAATGATGCACAAGAGTCAGGTCGAGTATGTTTGCATTACTGGATCAATCGCTTGCAGCCTTTGCCTTTTGCGCAGCCTGTGCTGGTGTCCTTGAATCCAGTCAGCGCCATCGCATCTACCAAGGTGCTTGGTGAGTTTGATTATGCCCACCCAGTATTCGATCTGGGGGCCTTGTCTGCACAAAAACGCTTGCCAGAATTACAAGGCGTGCAGCGCACTTGGTTCGCTGGCGCTTGGACGGGCTATGGCTTTCATGAGGATGGCCTGCAATCCGGTTATCGCGCTGCCGATGCGTTGCTAGCCCAACGGCACCGACTGGAGGCCCTATGACTACAACTGCTTTCAGTGCCAGCACCCTAGCTTTGTTACCACACATTGGTTTTGGCCATGTGTGGCATAAGCGCCTACGCCCACGCGTGCATCGTTTTATGGTGCCCACTTTTTTTCTGATGTTGCCCATGCGTACCCTGCGTGAGCATCCTGAAACTGCTGGTGTACTCGCGCTCAATCGTCCCGGTTGGCTTGCATTTCATGATGTTGATCATGGCGATAGCCAATGCAATCGACCAGATGCCCTAGCTTGGTTAGATGCACTTCTGCAGGCGGAGGGCATCACGGATGCAGTTGGTGAGATTTGGTTGCAATGCTACCCCCGTGTGCTGGGTTATAGCTTTAAACCGGTGAGCTTTTGGTATTGTCACCGTGCAGATGGCAGCTTGCGCGCCATTGTTGCAGAGGTAAATAACACCTTTGGCGAGCGTCATGCCTATCTGCTTGATCGGCCATGTTATGGCCAAGAGCTGCAGGCTTCTAAGGCTTTCCATGTTTCCCCGTTTTGCACAGTCGATGGTGCTTACCACTTTGAATTTCATCGCGCAATATCCGCTGGTCGGCAATCCGTTCGGGTGCGCATTAACTACCATGACGCCGATGGCCCCGTGCTGCTTACTGGCATCACAGGCCGCCTAGAGCCTCTTACCCCCACTAGCCGTCGCCGCGCACTGTGGCGTTATCCGCTGCTCAGTTTCGGCGTAATGGCGCGCATCCTCTGGAATGCGCTACTGCTATGGCTCAAGCGGGTGCCCTTACATATCAAACCTCAAGCGCCGGCGTCCTCTGTTTCTCGCTCATCTTCTCGCCTCTGATTTATGAACACAAGCACCACATTGTCCCCACTGCATTTGCCTTCCGGATTGCCTGCGGGTGCTCGACATGCTTTGCGCATGCTGCAGCGCCTGCAGCACGGGAAGCTGGATTTGGAGCTTCCTGATGGCACTGCTTTGCAGTTTGGGCAAGGCAGCGCATTGCATGCGAAATTGCGTCTGCATGACTGGTCGATATTTGCTGCGGTATTGCGCTCGGGCGATATAGGCCTAGCCGAAGGCTATATTGATCAGCAATGGAGTACGCCACACCTAGCTGACCTGCTGCGCTTATTAATAGCTAATCGCAATGAGTTGGAGTCACTGGTTTACGGCACTTGGTGGGGGCGCTTGGCCTATCGTGTGCGCCACCTATTTAATCGCAATACGCGCACGGGTAGTAGGCGTAACATCCATGCGCATTACGACTTGGGCAATGCGTTTTATGCGTTGTGGCTGGATCCAAGCATGAACTATTCTTCTGCTTGGTTTCAAGGTGATTTAACAGGCAATTTGACTGATGCACAAAACGCCAAAGTGCGGCGTGCTTTGCGCAGTGCCGGCGTGCAGCCAGGCGACCGTGTGCTAGAGATAGGCTGTGGCTGGGGCGCGCTAGCAGAAATGGCAGCGCACGAATTTAAAGCTCTTGTCACGGGCGTCACGCTATCGACAGAACAATTAGCCTTTGGCCAACAGCGTTTGCATGCAGCGGGATTATCGGCTCAAGCGCAGTTGCGTCTGCAGGACTATCGCGATATTCAAGAGCCGCCGTTTGATGCGATTTGCTCGATCGAAATGATTGAAGCGGTGGGACAAGCGTATTGGCCCAGTTACTTTAGTACAGTGGCACGCTTGCTCAAGCCTGGTGGGCGCGCTTGTGTGCAGAGCATCGTTATAGATGATGCACTCTTTGAGCGTTATGTACAGGGAACAGACTTTATTCAGCAATATGTTTTCCCAGGAGGCTGCTTACCCAGCCCTGCACGCTTTCGTGCTGCGGCGCAACAGGCTGGCTTGCGTGTGGTGGATGAGTGGGCTTTTGGCGCAGACTATGCCGAAACCCTACGCCGCTGGCATAGCCAATTTATGCAGCAGCGCACAGAGGTGTTAGCGCAGGGATTTGATGCGAAGTTCTTACGAACTTGGGAGTTTTATCTTGCCTATTGTGAAGCTGCCTTCGATAGTGGAAATATTGATGTTGTGCAGTTCACGCTGGTGAAGGATGAATGAATACCGTCTGACTCATGGATGCATATGCTTTTCTCCCATTCTCTCTGCCTCTGCCCTAGGCTTAGTTTGCGCCTAGTTGCAGCCTTAGCTGTAGCCGTAATGGTGGGGTCCGGGCTTGTCCGCGCAGCGCCGCAAAATACGGTTGCGCCGCCAGTCTTTACACAACAGACTCTGCCAGATGCGGTCTTCATAGGACAGGGGCAGATGCGCTTCTTGGGTTTGCGCATCTACGATGCCCGTCTTTGGTCGCAGCCACAGTTTGACGCGAAGAACTTTGATGCCTACCCCTTAGTTTTAGAGTTGGCGTATCACCGTGCTTTTACGGGGCAAGCCATTGCGCAGCGCTCGATTCATGAAATACAGCGCCAAGGTGAGCTTAGCCCTGCTCAAGCACAGCGTTGGCTACAAGCGCTTGCCGCACTGCTGCCTGATGTGCAAGCTGGCGATCGCCTCACGGGTCTTTACCAGCCTGGTCTAGGTTTGCGGCTTTGGCGCGGCCAGCACGCACTAGGCACGATAAACGACGCTGAGTTAGCGCGCCGTTTTTTTGGTATTTGGTTATCGCCGCGCACATCAGAGCCTAGTCTGCGCAGCGCGCTGCTGGCGGGCAAAATAGGGATGGCGCCATGAGTGGCCAAACTTGGCCTTGGCGAGCTGGGCTGAGCTATGGTGCCTTGGGCCTGCCCCTGGCCTTTGCCGCCTTACCACTCTATGTGGTGCTACCGCACTACTACGCCAGTAATCTAGGCTTGCCTCTAGCCAGTGTCGGGGCGCTGTTGTTGCTGGTGCGTTTATTGGATGCGGGGGCGGATCCGCTACTGGGGCGCGTGAGCGATAGGCTCTACCGTCGCAATATATATGTAGCGTTGTCGGCGCTTGGTGTTGCCGCACTGTTTTTAGCGGCAGGGATGGTGGGGTTATTTTTTCCTTGGGTGCGGGGCACAAGTGCGTTAGCGGTTTGGATGACACTGGGGCTGCTATTTACCTGCTTGGCACACAGTTTATTGGTCATCGCACACCAAGTATGGGGCGTACGCCTAGGCGGAGACAGCCTGCAACGCAGCCGTATCGTCGCTTGGCGTGAGGGGCTGGGCTTAGTCGGCGTGGTCACGGCTAGCGCATTGGCTGTGGTTTGGGGGGCAGGCACCATGCTATGGGTGTTTGTATCGGCACTGCTGCTGAGTTGGCTGGCGCTGTGGCTGGCGCCACGGCCTCCCTTTATAAACGAGTTGGAGCAGCTGCGCGAGCAGCGTAGGCCCCAACTTTGGCAGCCATTGACGCAGGCTCCCTTGCGCCGACTGTTATGCGTTTTTTTGTGCAACGGTATTGCTAGTGCTATTCCAGCGGCGCTGATGCTGTTTTTTGCTCAAGATCGATTGTTGGCATCACCTGCACAGACTGCAGTTTTTTTGATTTTGTACTTTGTTTGCGCTGCGTTTTCTATGCCATTTTGGCTGCGCTTGATAGCCCGTTTTGGCCTAGAGCGAGCCTGGCTGATGGGCATGTTGCTGGCAGTGTTTTGTTTTGCTTGGGCGGCGGGCTTGCAGGGTGGCCAGATAGTGGCGTTTGCCGTAATTTGCGCCCTCTCAGGCGCGGCTTTAGGGGCCGATTTGGCTGTCCCTGGCGCTTTACTGGCACTGCTGATTGAGCGTCATGGCGCACAGGGCGCACATGACGGTGCTTATTTGGGCTGGTGGAACTTGGTTGCCAAGCTCAATCTGGCCTTGGCAGCTGGCGCCACGCTACCGCTTTTGCAGTGGCTAGGCTATGAACCTGGCAGCCAAGATCCCATGGCGCTGCAACGCTTGGCCTGGATGTATGCGCTACTGCCTTGTGTATTCAAGCTCATTGCGGCGGCGCTGCTCTATCGTTTGCTGATTCTTCCTCAATCTTCCACTCAGGAGTGACACCATGAACACCCGTCGCTATATTCTTGCTTCCATGCTGGCGTGCTCATTTGCACTCGCTGGTTGTGCAAGTCACCAAGTGAGCGACTATGCGCAGCAGCAGCCTAAGCTGGAACTCGATCGTTATTTCAATGGCCGTATTCAAGCGCATGGTATTTTTCAAAAACGCGGTGGTGAAGTTGTGCGTCGTTTTACCGTTGTAATGGATTGCAAATGGCAGGGCAATCAAGGCGTGTTGGACGAAACATTTCACTACTCTGACGGTACAACTGGGCGCCGCGTTTGGTATTTAACCAAGCATCCTGATGGCCGTTACACCGGCCGTGCCAGTGATGTGGTTGGCGAGGCCAAGGGACAGATTTCTGGCAACGCCTTCCGCTGGAACTACACGCTGCGTTTGCCAGTTGACGGCAAAGAATACGAAGTGCAGTTTGACGATTGGATGTTTCTGGTAGATGAACGCGTCATGCTCAATCGCGCGACGATGAGCAAATTTGGCATCACCCTAGGCGAGGTGCTGTTGTCTTTCAGTAAGGAGTAGCGGCATGCCTCTGAACCCACCCATCACCGACTGGCGCGGTCAACGCGTTTGGTTAGTAGGCGCCTCTAGCGGTATTGGGCGCGCGTTGGCGGCGCTGCTGCACGCCCGCGGCGCACAAGTGTGCGTATCGGCGCGCCAGCAAGCCCTGCTGGACGATTTTGTGCGTCAGCATCCTGGTAGCAGGGCTTTAGCGCTGGATGTGACGGACGCAGCAGCTCTTGCCCATGCCGCGCAGCAAGTGCTGGCGACAGGTCCGCTGGATTTGGTGTGTTATTGCGCAGGCTATTACCGCCCGATGTCGGCAACAGCGCTGGATTTGGCAGAGCTGCTCCAGCATCAAAATGTCAATGTCACGGGTGCATTGCACCTGCTGCAAGCTACGGTGCCGGCTCTGCTGCAAGCCGCTGACGCTGGACGCAGGCCACACCTCAGCCTAGTGGCCAGCGTTGCAGGCTGGCGCGGTTTGCCACAAAGTTTGGCCTACGGCCCGACGAAGGCAGCCTTGATTAATTTGGCAGAAAACTTGTTTTTAGATCTGCGCCCTAGGGGGATTGGGGTCAGTCTGATCAACCCAGGCTTTGTTGATACGCCGTTAACGGCACAAAACGATTTTGCTATGCCCGCCTTGCTGACACCTGAGCAGGCTGCGCAGGCCATCGTCAAGGGCTGGGAGCGAGGGCAGTTTGAGCTGCATTTCCCCAAGCGTTTCACCGCCATATTGAAATGGATGCGCTGTTTACCCTACCGCTGGTATTTTTCGCTGGTACACCGTTTCACGGGGCTTTGACTATGCAGACACCTTTTGCGCCTATGGATGGCGATAGGCAGGCCGCAACTGAAGCTGCCACGCGGCGCTTGATCGCCTTGTACGAACAGCTAGCTCCCGCGCACTTGTCTACGCTGGAGAGCTATTACGCCGCCCATGCCTACTTTAAAGACCCCTTTAATGAGGTGCGAGGCGTGCCAGCGATCGCACAGATTTTTGCGCATATGTTTGCCACCCTTGATCAGCCGCGCTTTGTGGTGAGTCAACATCTGGTGCAGGGTGAGAGCGCGTTCTTGGCCTGGCAATTCCATTTTCGTATGCGTCGCTGGCGGCCGCAGGTGGAGCAGTGTATTCATGGCGCCACGCTGCTGCGTTTTGATCCTGAGGGGCGCGTTATCGAACATCGCGATTACTGGGATGCCGCCCAAGAGTTGTATGAAAAACTGCCTGTCTTAGGTAGCTTGATGCGTTACCTGCGGCGGTCCGCCTCGGCCACTGCCAACAGCTAAGGATGGCCATGATCACGCTTCATCATCTTGAAATGTCGCGCTCGCAGCGTATTCTGTGGTTGCTCGAAGAGCTGGATATTCCTTACACGGTGCGCCTTTATCGGCGCGACCCCGTCAGTCGTTTAGCGCCTGCTGAACTCAAACGCATACACCCTCTAGGTAAGTCGCCCGTGCTAAGCGATGGTGATACGGTGGTGGCAGAATCGGGCGCCATCATTGAATATTTAGTTGATCGTTTTGCTGCGCAGGCATCGGCAGAGCTGGCGCATTTGGCACCGGCAGCAGGTACGCCCGAGCAGCGTCAGTGCCGTTTTTGGATGCACTACGCCGAAGGCTCCTTGATGAATTGGCTGGTGATGCAATTGGTCTTTAGCACTATCCCGCGCCAAGCTATGCCATTTTTTGTGCGCCCGATAGCGCGTGCGCTATGCACGCAGGTGCAGCAAAAACTCATACGCCCCAATGTGCAAACGGCGCTGAGCTTTATGGAGGCGCATTTAGCCCAACACCATTGGTTCGCGGGTGAATATCTCTCGATGGCGGACTTTCAGATGAGCTTTGCTGTTGAAGCCGTGCTGGCCGACGAAAGCCAAATCGGCGCGTGGCCGCACTTACAGGCCTATCGTCAGCGACTGTGGGCACGCCCAGCCTATCAGCGTGCGCTAGAAAAAGGCGGCCCTGTGTTGATGCGCACTTGAAAGGCGGCTTCAGATCATGGCTTCAGCTTATACCGACCTATTGCCCGCACCTGCTACGGGCGCGAGTGCCTTAGTGTGGTTGCGCCGCGATTTGCGCTGTCAAGACCATGCTGCGCTGTACCACGCATTGCGCCGCTTTGAACGGGTGTATTGTGCTTTTGTGTTTGACACAGACATCCTAGACGCTTTGCCTACGCGCCAAGACCGGCGCGTTGAATTCATCCATGCCAGCGTAGTGGAGCTGCATCGTGCGCTACAGCAGCTGGCCATGCGTAGTGGCGCTCCAGGTGCAGGGCTGATCGTGCGCCATGGTTCGGCGCAGCAGTGCATCGTGCAGTTGGCGCAACACCTGGGCGTGCAAGAAGTGCTGGCCAATCGCGACTATGAACCGCAGGCAATAGCGCGCGATCAAAGCGTGGCTGGCGCTTTGCGCGCTATCGGTATTGCTTACAGCGACTACAAAGACCAAGTTCTACTGGAGCGCGACGAAGTGCTGACCCAGCAGGGCAAGCCCTATAGCGTATTCACTCCCTATAAACGCGCTTGGCTGCAAGGCTTAGATGCCTTTCAACTCAAACCTTACCCGGTGGAGCGCTATGCCCACCGTTTGGCACCGCTACCAGTGGGTGAACACTTACCTGCGTTAGCCGACCTG
>CAZSPW010000041.1:0-1262 GCA_964608575.1 uncultured Burkholderiaceae bacterium
CCCAGCTTTATCTCGCCACCGCCGCCGCAGTATGACGCGGCCAGCTATCTGCAAGCCCTGCAAAGCCAGGGCTTTGCGCCTTTGGCTGCGGCCACGGTGCAAGAATTAGCGGGGGTGCAGGCGGACGATTTGCAAACTTTGGCACAGGGCTGGAATGATTTGCCCGCAGATCAATATCTGCGCGATGGTGGCAAATACCGCGAGCGCCGCCATGCTTCATTTGTCATAGCTGCTCAGGCAGGTTTGGCGCCAGAAAATGCGGAAAACGCTGTAAAAATTGTGCCGCATAGAGCGCACTGGCAATCCACCGATTACAACGCTCTGCATGGCGGTATCGAACGCTGGTTTGAGCCTGTGCAAGCGAGCAGTTTGCACAATCGTGCTTGGAATCGGCTTTTAGCTTGGTTGGCGCAAGTGGCCAGCAGCATCAAAGGTCAGCAAGACTGGTATGCCGAGGCGCACCAGTTTCGCATCCTCACGCACAGCGGTATAGGCGGCATAGGCCGACCCACACCCGAAGGCGCACACCGTGACGGCGTGGATTTGGTAGCGGTGTTTTTGCTCGGCCGCCACCAAATTAAAGGCGGCGAAACACGGGTGTTTGATGCGCGTGGCTCGCACGGTGAACGCTTTACCTTGGCCGAGCCGTGGAGCGTGCTGCTGCTAGACGATAACCGTGTCATCCATGAAAGCACGCCGATACAACCGGCCGAAGGTTGTGATGCGGGCTGGCGCGATACCTTGGTTGTTACTCTGCGCGCGGGCGGCTTTCAGGCCAGTACGGTTTAATTCAGCATGACACAGGCGTATTCCCCCTGGCGCTTATCCGTAGCGCCGATGATGGACTGGACCGATAGGCACTGCCGCTACTTCCACCGCCTCTTAACCCGCCACACGCTGCTCTACACCGAGATGGTGAACGCGGGCGGCATTTTGTACGGTGGCACCGAGCGCCACCTGCGTTACAACGCCGAAGAACACCCCGTCGCCCTGCAACTGGGCGGCAATGAGCCTGAAAAACTGGCGCAGGCCGCGCGTCTGGGGGCGCAATGGGGCTATGACGAAATCAATCTGAATTGTGGCTGTCCTAGCGATCGGGTGCAGCGCGGTGCCTTTGGTGCCAGCCTGATGAAAACCCCGCAACTGGTGGCCGATTGCGTTAAAGCCATGAAGGATGTGGTGAGCGTGCCCGTGACGGTCAAGCACCGCATCGGCATAGACCGCGTGGAAGACTACGGCTTTGTGCGCGATTTTGTCGGCAC
>CAZSPW010000041.1:1362-16197 GCA_964608575.1 uncultured Burkholderiaceae bacterium
CACTTGGGATCGCGATTATTTCGGCAGCAGCGCCGCTATACCTAGCCGCCAAGAAGTCGAGCTACAAATGCTGGCCTATATGCAGCGCGAAGCGGCTGAGCACGGCACGCCTTGGTATCCGATAGCGCGGCATATGCTGGGGTTGTATCACGGACAAAGGGGTGCGCGTTTATGGCGCCAAGTCTGGAGCGATCACCGCCTGAAAAACGAGCCTGCGGCTGCGGTCTATACCCAGGCGCAAGCCGCTTTGCTGCAATAGCTGGCACAAACGGCAGTTTGGTTTGGCCGCTGCTATGGTTTTTTAGGTCTAATTTAGCTGCCTTTTAAGGGATTTAGCCCGTCAAAACTGCCTGAGCAGCTATCGAAAAAAATCAAGAAAAATGCAAAGTTTGCCGATAAGCCGGATTCTGTGCACCCATTGTTGCCAATAGGCGTGACCACCATTAATCTGGGCCAGTTGTTGCCAAGCTGGCTCGATGCTACCTACCCGCCAGCACCGCGGGACACACGGCATTGCTGGCCTACTTGGTATTGCTGCGCGTAGAGATTGCCCGTTTCACCCAGTCCGAAGACTGACTCGTCTCTGTTGCTCTGATCCTCAGCTCACGCTGGACGGCCGTTAGCCGCTACGCTGCCCTGTGCAGTCCGGACTTTCCTCCAGTGCGGCCTTTCGGCACTAGCACCAGCGGTGGTCTGGCAAACTTTGCAAGGGGGCGATTATGACCCAAGCTGCGCCCACTAAAATCGCGGGCATGAGTCATCCCCATATTTATCTGTATTCCCCTAGCGGCGCGGTGCGCGACAAAAAAGCCTATCGCTTAGGGCTCAAACGCCTGCAAGCGGCAGGCTACGCCGTGACGCAGGACCCAGCAGCTTTAGCCAGCCATTTGCGTTTTGCCGGCGACGATGCCACGCGCTTAGCTGCCATTGCCCGCGCAGCCAATTCAGGCGCAGATATGGCCTTGATCACGCGCGGCGGCTATGGTTTGACGCGGATTTTGGGGCAAATCGATTACGCCGCCATCAGCGCCAGTATCCAAAACGGCACGGCCTGGATGGGCTATAGCGATTTCACCGCACTGCAATTGGCACTGCTGGCAAGCCAAGGCGTAGGCGCACAAAGTCGCACTTGGGCGGGGCTGGGGCTGATGGGCGATGTGGCCTGCAGCAATCGCAACTGCACTGAGCCTGACGACATCACCATGGCCTGTTTTGACGATGTGCTGCAAGGCATAGGTGAGGGCACGGGCTGGCGCATGAGCGCAGCGCAAGGGCGCAGCTGGCAGGCCGCTTACGCCTGCGAAGAATTGAGCGTAGAGCACGCGCCGCTGTGGGGCGGCAATTTATGTGTGCTGACCAGCCTGCTGGGCACGCCCTATTTCCCAGCTTATGCACAGAAGGGCGCAGGCGTGCAGGGCGGGATTTTGTTTTTGGAAGATGTGGCCGAGCACCCTTACCGCATAGAGCGTATGCTGAGCCAGCTTTTGCACGCGGGCGTGCTGCACAGCCAACGCGCGATTTTGCTGGGCAGCTTTAGCGACTACCAGCTCTCAGCGCATGACAAAGGCTATGACATGAAGGCCGTGCTGGCATGGCTGCGCAGCAAGCTGCCGCCCACTGTGCCTGTGCTGGAGGGCCTGCCTTTCGGTCATGTGGAAACCAAGGTTTGCCTGCCTGTGGGGCAATGCGTGAATTTGCGTGTGGAAGGGCGCGACGCGTTTTTGCTGTGGGATGAGCACCATCACGAGCATGGGCATGATCACTAGCACGCACCATCATTATTAAAAACCATAGCTGCTCAGGCAGATTTATCGGCTTAAAAGCCCAAAAACATTCTTAAAAATGACTGCTACTCGTATAACAGCTACCCGTTCTATTTGTGTATTTTGTGGCGCGCGCACAGGCGCTAATCCAGCTTATGCAGATGCCACGCGCCAAGTTGGGCAGTGGCTGGCGCAAAACGGCTGGCGCTTGGTCTATGGTGGCGGCGCCGGCGGTTTGATGGGGATTTTGGCTGACAGCGTGCTGGAAGCGGGCGGCGAAGTGTTGGGCATCATCCCGCAGGCGCTGGTGCATTTGGAACACGCGCATCAAGGGCTAAACGAATTGGTCGTGGTCGATACCATGCATCAGCGCAAAGCGCGTATGGC
This sequence comes from uncultured Burkholderiaceae bacterium, assembly GCA_964608575.1. GTDB lineage: Bacteria > Pseudomonadota > Gammaproteobacteria > Burkholderiales > Burkholderiaceae_C > JAMIFN01. Next base: position 3,513 of record CAZSPW010000041.1, read on the forward strand.
GCAAGAATCGGCGGCCTATCTCAGCCTGGCTGGCGGCATAGGCACACTGGAAGAGATGGCCGAGATGTGGACGCTCAATGTGCTGGGCTATCAAAACAAACCCATGGGGATCTTGAACACAGCGGGCTATTACGACGACTATCTGCGCTATTTGGCGCGTATGCAGGCCGAAGGTTTTGCTGGCCAGCAGCATTTAGCGCGCTTGCGCGTGGGCACTGAGCCACGCGCAGCGTTAGAAGATTTGGTGGCGCAGATCGGGCAAATTTGAGAAAACTTAGGCGGCTCTTTGGGCGATAGCGTCTATCGCCAAGCCATAACCTGCTACGCCCAAGCCCGCCATGACCGCATCCACCGCAGGCGACAGATAGGAATGATGGCGGAAAGCCTCGCGCGCAAAAGTGTTGCTGATATGCAATTCAATTTTGTAGGCAGCCAATGCCTTGAGCGCATCGTGTAGCGCCACCGAGGTGTGCGTATAAGCTCCAGCGTTGATGACCAGACCAGCTAAAACCCCTTGTTGTTGCAGGGCAATGGCTTCGTGAATGCTATCCACCAAATCGCCTTCGTGATTGCTTTGGCGAAAAACCAATTGCAGCCCCGCAGCGGCGCAGCGTGTTTGGCACAGTTGCTGCACATCGGCCAAAGTGGTGCGCCCATAGACTTCAGGCTCACGCGTGCCCAGCAGATCCAGATTCGGGCCATTGAGAACAAATACAGTAGGCATACAAACAAAGCAATTTAGCAAAAATCAAACACTTGCTTATTGTGCGCCAGCATCAGGGCAAAACGCTAGGGTAGAGCCGAAAAAACTGAAGCATAATGATCTGCATGAGTACCCAAATCCCTACCTCTGCTATGCCTACCGCCCCTATGTCTTTGATGCCCGCATCAGGCAGTGCGCCTTTGGCGGGCGACAGCGCGGCCAAAGTGGCTAGACCTGGCGTGATTCAGTTATCGATCAAGGAAAAAGCCGCTTTATACGCTGCTTATATTTCGCAATTTACTGATGGTGGTGTTTTTATCCCATCCAATAAAGATTACAAGCTCGGTGACGATGTATATGTCTTGATGACACTGCCTGATGATCCGATGCGCTACCCTGTGGCTGGCAAAGTCGCCTGGGTCACGCCTGCGCGCGCCGCAGGCAATCGCACCCAAGGAATAGGGGTGAAATTCCCTGACGATGAAAAAACCCGTCAGCTCAAACTGAAAATCGAACAAATTTTGGGTGGGCATTTGGGCTCAGATCGCCCAACGCAAACGATGTAATAGCCTGTGTGCAATATATAAAAGCCGCCTTTAGAGGCGGTTTTTCTTTTATAATCCCGCCCTTGCCTTGCTCCACGCTTTTGAATCGACGCGAAGCGGGGGCTGTTTTTCATCCTTAAGGAGAAGTTATGCGTCATTATGAGATCATTCTCATGATCCACCCGGATCAAAGCGAACAAGTGCCTGCCATGCTCGAGCGCTACAAAGGCGTGATCGAAGCCGGTGGCGGCAAAATCCACCGCGTAGAAGACTGGGGTCGCCGTCAATTGGCCTACCTCATCAATAAATTGGCCAAAGCGCACTATATCTGCGTGAATGTGGAAATCAGCAAAGAAGTGCTGGGCGAGCTGGAACACGCTTTCCGCTTCAACGATGCTGTTTTGCGCCACCTGACTGTGCAGTTGGATAAAGCTGAAACTGCCCCATCAGTCATGATGAAGAGCGTGCAGCAAGAAGAAGCGCGCAAAGCTCATCAAGACACTGCCGCTTAATTTCTAGCTCCTATATTTCCTTTGATTGAAAGGAGCATGAGCGCCCCACCCCTGAATTTGCTGTATTTGTCCGCGCACATCACAACCGTGCAGGCCTTGCGTTACACCCCAGCTGGAGTTCCAGCACTGGATTTGGAGCTATCGCACCAATCCACGCAACGCGAAGCAGGACAAGACCGCTTAACCCAGCTCCATTTGCGTGCCATCGCTTTTGGCATAGTAGCTGAGCAATTGGTCAAGCAAGCACTAGGGCAAAACCTGCATCTGACTGGCTTTTTAGCGGCAGGTAAAAACGGCAAGGGTCTCATCTTCCACATCCAATCTTTAGCTCATTAATTTTTAAAGAAAGCATCAGCATCATGGCTACCGCTTCTCGTTTTGGTAAAAAACCTTTCGACAAAAACCGTCCTAAGCGCAACACACAATCGCCTTTGTTCAAGCGCAAACGCTTCTGCCGCTTCACGGTCGCTGGCGTTGAGCAAATTGACTACAAAGATGTCGATCTGCTGCGTGATTTCATCGCTGAAAACGGCAAAATCATCCCAGCTCGTTTGACAGGCACGCGTGCCATTTATCAGCGCCAATTGAATACCGCTATCAAACGCGCGCGTTTCTTGGCTTTCCTGCCTTACAGCGATCAACACAACATCTAAGCGCCAGAGGTCAACACCATGCAAATCATTCTTCTTGAAAAAGTCGTTAATCTGGGCAATCTGGGCGATATCGTTAAAGTAAAAGACGGTTACGCGCGCAACTTTTTGATCCCTTCTGGCCAAGCCAAACGCGCCACCGAAGCAGCCAAGGCTGAATTCGAAGCGCGCCGTGCTGAGCTGGAAAAACAAGCGGCAGAGAAATTAGCTGCAGCCCAAGGCGTAGGCGAAAAACTCTCTGGCATCACCATCAAGCTGACACAAAAAGCTGGCGTAGATGGCCGTTTGTTTGGTTCTGTAACCAACCACGACATCGCCGATGAGCTGAACAAACAAGGCTTTGCCGTACACAAATCACAAGTGCGCATGCCTAATGGTCAAATCAAAACGATTGGTGACAACACCGTGACTATCGCGCTGCATACCGATGTCGCAGCTGAGATCACAGTAGCCATCTACGGCGAAACCGCTTAAGGCATCAGTCCTTAGGTTTTTGAGCCTTGGCCCCAAAGCCCACTTCGGTGGGCTTTTTTATGCAAAAAATATAGCTGCCCAGGCAGGTTTATCGGCCTAAATAGCCCTTTTTGCATTAAGAATGAAGGATTGTTTTTATAATCAGCGCCTATGACCATCCAAATCAAATCTGCAGCCGATATTGAAAAAATGCGTGTGGCTGGACGCTTGGCGGCCGAGGTGCTGGATTTCCTCACGCCCCACATCAAAGCGGGCATCACCACGGCTGAAATCGACCAACTGGCGCACGATTACATGGTGAATGTGCAAGGCACAATTCCTGCACCGCTGAATTATTGTCCGCCTGGCATGACGCCTTACCCGAAATCAATATGTACCTCGGTTAATCAGGTGGTGTGTCACGGCATACCAAACGATAAACCCTTGAAAAACGGCGATATTTTGAACATCGACATCACCGTCATCAAAGACGGCTGGTTTGGCGACACCAGCCGCATGTTTATGGTGGGGCAGGTTTCGCCTTATGCCAAGCGCCTATGCGAATTGACTTATCAGGCCATGTGGAAGGGCATAGAAAAGGTCAAAGCAGGTGCACGTTTGGGCGATATTGGCGCGGCGATTCAACGCTTTGCCGAAGGGCAAGGCCTATCTATCGTGCGCGAATATTGCGGCCACGGCATAGGCGACACTTTCCACGACGAGCCGCAAGTGCTGCACTACGGCACGCCCGGCACCGGGCCAGTGCTGCAAGCCGGTATGGTGTTTACTATCGAACCTATGGTGAACCAAGGTAAGCGCGACATCAAAGCCATGGCCGATGGCTGGACAGTAGTCACTAAAGATCGCAGCCTATCAGCGCAGTGGGAGCATACCGTGCTGGTGACGGAAACTGGCTTTGAAATTTTGACGCAATCAGCGGGCACGCCAGCGCAGCCTTGACTAGGGCTGGGTCTCAGGATGGGCCTGCGCTTTTTCCGGTGCTGCTTGCAGTGCAGGCGATGCGGGATGGGGGCAGCCTTGGGCTTGCCCTAGCCCTTTTAAATACGCACGGCGCACCGCGCCTGCTGAGATGGCAGCAATCACCGCACGCGCATGCTTTTCCGCACCCGTTAAGCGTCTGACCCATCTGCGAAATGGCAGCACGCCTGTAGTGCTATCGCGCACGGCACTGATAACGGCGTTGCTGGCCAAATCTGAGCCGCGCTCTAGCAAACTAGGCTGGTCGGCGCTAGGGGTTGTATCTAAATCTGCGCCTAAAGTGCGATTCAAGGCAGTAATTTCTTGCGACAGACCGGTGCAGCTCTCGTCCTCTGGGCTGCCATAGGGGCGCTCCTGGGCGCTGATCAAAATCGCAGGAATAGGTGTGCGCACCAGATTCAGGTCGGCCAAAGGAGCGACTAAGGCATCGGCAAATTCAGTCTCTATTTTCTGCGCGCGTGTGTCAGACTGGGCGCTGTCAGTAGGCAGCGCACCTTCTTGCGTAGCCGCTGGTTTGGCTGGTGTGCTAGATGGGCCAGAATGGGCACAAGCTCCTAAAGCCAGCAGCAAGGCCAAAATTGGATAGGGGCGCAGCATGGGACTTAGACAGATGAGGCCGTTGCAATTGGGGGCTATTTGGGGCGGTATTTACGCCTGAAAATCGCCTGGGCTAGCACCATGAACCACGGACGATTGTGACCAAAGCATGGCACCTCTTTGCGGCGGCTGATGCGCCAGCCTTCTGGCGTACGCAGCAACTCGTCTTCATACCAAATGCCCACCATCACGGTGCGCCAGCGCCAGGGCTTCATATCCATAGGGTTAAAGCAAGCAATACGGCTGGTGGCCTTATCGCCATCGACTTGGATTTCTAAATTACCGACCAAGTGGTAGTAGCTGTTAAAACTGTTCAAAGCCTGAGCCAGCCAGGGTTTGATGGCGGGCAGCTGCGCGGCCAAACCGCCAACGGCGCTGTAATCAATAAAAGCATCTGGGGTAAAAACTTTATCTAAAGCATCCCAATCGCGTTGATCTACTGCATTGGCGTAGCGATGGTTGAGTTGTTGAATTTCAAAATAATCCAGCAGGTCTTGTCGCATAGGTCTGGAAAAAAAGGGCTAAAAGATTTGCTCCCATTTAAGCATGGGGCAAGCCCTGGGTTGATAAAAATGTGCTAGTATTTACGCCTATGAAATTTGCAATCTCTCTAGCACTACTACTAGCGCCCAACGGGCGGGTAGCGGCGTGCGCGTAAAGATTGCACTGTTTTTCACACCCCAGCCCGTTAGCCAAACGCCAACGGGCTTTTTGCTTTTTTGCGTGTGGTGTAGCGATAAAACCAACGGTATTCTTCGGAGCCTGCTATGACTGAGCAATTGATTATTTTTGACACCACTTTGCGCGATGGCGAACAAAGCCCAGGCGCGACCATGACGCGGGACGAAAAACTGCGTATTGCTAAACAATTGGAACGCTTGCGTGTGGATGTGATAGAGGCAGGTTTTGCCGCCAGCTCTAACGGTGATTTTGAATGTATTCAGGCGATTTCTGCTGCTGTCAAAGACTCTACTATTTGCTCTTTGGCGCGCGCCAATGACCGCGATATTTCGCGTGCGGCTGAGGCTTTGAAGAAGGCCAATCGCGCCCGCATTCACACTTTTATTGCAACCAGCCCTTTGCACATGGAGAAAAAGCTGCGCATGACGCCCGATGAGGTGTTTACGCAAGCCAGCAACTCCGTGCGTTTTGCGCGCAATTTGTGCGACGACATTGAATTCAGCTGCGAAGATGCGTTCCGCAGTGAGATGGATTTCATCTGCCGCGTGGTGGAAGAGGCCATTAAACAAGGCGCGCGCACGATCAATTTGCCCGATACCGTGGGTTATGGCATCCCTGAACTCTACGGCGAATTTATCAAAACGATCCGCACGCGTGTGCCCAATTCTGACCAGGCTATTTTTTCCGTGCATTGCCATAACGATTTGGGCATGGCTGTGGCCAATTCATTGGCGGGGGTCAAAATTGGTGGCGCGCGTCAGGTGGAATGCACTATCAATGGCTTGGGCGAACGCGCAGGCAATTGCAGCTTGGAGGAAGTCGTTATGGCCGTGAAAACGCGCAAAGACTACTTCAATTTGGCGGTGAATATCGACACCACGCAAATCGTGCCTGCATCGCGCATGGTTAGCCAAACCACCGGGTTTGTGGTGCAGCCTAATAAAGCGGTGGTGGGAGCGAACGCCTTTGCCCACGCCAGCGGCATCCACCAAGACGGCGTTTTGAAAGCGCGTGATACCTACGAAATCATGCGCGCTGAAGATGTGGGCTGGGCTGCCAACAAAATCGTCTTAGGCAAACTCTCAGGCCGCAACGCTTTTAAACAGCGTTTGCAAGATTTGGGCGTGGAGTTTGAAAGCGAAGCCGAAATCAATAACGCCTTTGCGCGCTTTAAAGAGCTGGCTGATAAAAAGGCTGAGATTTTTGATGAAGACATTTTGGCTTTGGTCAGCGCGGAAGCTGCCGACAAAGTACAAGAGCATTACGGCTTTGTCTCGCTCGCCCAGCGCAGCGAAACGGGCGAACAGCCCGAGGCCAGCGTGGTGATTACCGTAGGGGGTCAAGAAGTCAAAGGCCAAGCCATAGGCAATGGCCCAGTTGATGCGTCGCTCAAAGCCATAGAGAGCCAAGTGCATAGCGGCGCAGAAATGGTGCTGTACTCGGTCAATGCCATCAGCGGCAATACCGAAAGCCAAGGCGAAGTTACTGTGCGCCTGCAGCATTCAGGCCGCATCGTCAATGGTGTGGGCGCTGATCCTGATATCGTGATCGCCTCGGCCAAAGCCTATTTAAGCGCGCTGAATAAGCTGCACAGCAAGGCCGACCGCATCAAAGCACAAGAAGGGGTGTAAAACCATGAAACTCTGCAACTTCGACATCGGCCTAGATCATCCCTTTTTCTTGATTGCAGGGCCTTGCGTGATTGAGAGCGAACAGCTGCAAATGGATGTGGCAGGGCAGCTCAAAGAAATGTGCGTCAGTCTGGGTATTCCTTTTATTTTTAAAAGCAGCTACGACAAAGCTAATCGCTCGTCAGGCAGCACGCCGCGCGGGCCAGGCATGGAGCGCGGCTTGGATATTCTGGCTAAGGTCAAGTGCGAGCTGCAAGTGCCCGTGCTGACCGATGTGCATACCGAGACCGAAGTGCCTGCCGTGGCCGCCGTGGTGGATGTGCTGCAAACGCCAGCCTTTTTGTGCCGGCAGACGGACTTTATCCGTGCGGTGGCGCAATCGGGCAAGCCCGTGAACATCAAAAAAGGGCAGTTCCTCGCGCCTTGGGATATGAAAAATGTGATAGACAAAGCGCGTGCGGCAGCCGCGGAAAAAGGTCTGTCTGTCGATAGTTTTATGGCGTGTGAACGCGGTGTCAGTTTTGGCTATAACAATCTCGTGGCCGATATGACCAGCTTGGCGGAAATGCGCAAAACGGGCGCGCCCGTGGTGTTTGATGTCACGCATTCGGTACAAAAGCCTGGTGGCTTGGGCGGCGCATCGGGCGGCGCACGCGAAATGGTGCCTGTGCTGGCACGCGCAGGCGTGGCTGTGGGTGTGGCAGGTCTCTTTATGGAAACCCACCCGAATCCGAAAGAGGCGCATAGCGATGGCCCGAACGCCGTGCCTTTGGCGAAGATGCGCACCTTGCTGGAAAGCCTGCTAGAGATTGATAGAGCGGTGAAGGCGCGCCCTTGGTTAGAAAACAGCTTCGAATAAAAGCAAAACCAGGCATAAAAAATGGCTGCTTTCAAGCAGCCATTTTTTATGGTTATTTTGGAACTTTAGGCCGCCAAATCTGCCTGGGCAGCTCATTTATTTAGAGCGTAAATAGGTGCTGGCAGGCAAGCCATTTAAGCCCGCAGCTTGGCGCCCACTTGGGCTTGCAAGGCTGCCAATACGGCTTGAACATCGGCGTCCATTTGCGCGTCGGTCAAGGTCGCTTCCTGATTGTTCAAAGTCAGGGCAATCGTCACAGACTTTTCGCCTAAAGCTAAACTGCCACCTTCTTTTTGCGGGCGGTAAATATCGTAGAGCACTGCGTTTTGTAAAAAGGCAGCCTTGGCACTGCGGATGGCCTGCATGATTTGCGTGTGGCTGGTTTCCTCGGCCAGTACGACAGAAATATCGCGTTCGGCGGATTGAAAGCGTGAAATGGTTTGTGCTTGTGGCAGCTGCCCGTTTTGCAAGGCAGCTGCATCCAATTCAAACACCACGGGTGCAGCAGGCAGATCGTAGGCTTGCACCCATTTCGGGTGCAGTTCGCCGAGATAGCCTATGGCTTTACCTTGCCAAAGCACTTGCGCCGAGCGTCCGGGATGGAGGGCAGGGTGCTGCTGCACCGTATCAAATGCTATAAATTCAAGAGCTGCCCAGGCAGATTTGGCGGCTTGATAGCTGTTTTTTATACCAAATAAACTTTCAATATCAGCTTTGATATCGAAAAAATCGACAGGGCGCGCGGCTTGCCCCCATTGCGCCGGTACAGCCGCACCATAAGCCAAGCCGCCCAGTTTCATAGGCTGGCTGATGCCTTGCACGGCGCTTAAACTCTCACTCACGCCTGCGTCTTTGCTGAACACGCGTCCCCATTCAAACACGCGCACGCTGGCTGCTTTGCGATCCAGATTGCGACGCAACACTTCCAGCAAGCTGGGCAGTAGGCCAGAACGCATTACGCCCATTTGGCTGGCGATGGGGTTGAGCAAGCGCACGGGATCGGTGTTGCCGTTGAGCTGGACTTCGTTTTCTTCGTTGATGAAGCTATAGGTAATAGCTTCTTGATAGCCCAGCGCAGCCATGTGTTGGCGCAGGGTAAAGCGACTGCGCTGGCTTTCGCTGGCCACGCGGGCGCGTGTGGGTGCGTGCGGCGGATGCAGAGGCAGGCTATCCAAGCCCTCCATGCGCAGCACTTCTTCAATCAAATCGGCTTCGATATTCAGATCAAAGCGATAAGACGGTGGCGTGACTGTGATCACATCGCCCTCTATGGAGTGAGGCAAGGCTAGACGATCAAAAGCGGCGCTGCATTGCGCAGCTGTCAGCGGCAGACCCAGAACTTGCGCTGCGCGGCTCACACGCATAGCTACAGGTTTGCGTGTTGGCAATTGCAGGATTTGGTCTTGCACTGGACCGGCTTGCCCGCCGCAAATTTCCAGCACCAGCTGGGTAATGCGCTCCAGCGCCAGTGGGGGCAGGGCAAAGTCCACGCCGCGTTCATACCGGTGGCCCGCATCGGTGCTGAAATTAAAGCGGCGCGCGCGTCCCGCAATGGCGTCAGGCCACCAGAAAGCCGCTTCAATATAGATATTGCGCGTTTCGTCGCCCACAGCGGTGGCGTCGCCACCCATGATGCCTGCTAGCGATTCCACTTGGCTGCTGTCGGCAATCACGCCGACTTTTTCGTCCAATTCCACGGTGTTACCGTTGAGCAGTTTTAATGTTTCCCCTTTTTTTGCCCAGCGCACAGACAAGCTGCCGTTGATTTTGTCTAAATCAAACATATGGCTGGGCTGGCCCAGCTCAAACATGACGAAGTTGGAAATATCTACCAAGGCGCTGACCGAGCGCTGCCCGCAACGCGCCAGTTTTTGTACCATCCAAGCTGGTGTTTTAGCTTGCGGGTTCACGCCGCGCAACACGCGCCCTGCAAAGCGGCCACATAAATCGGGCGCTTGCACTTCTACGGCTAAGGTGTCGGCAATACTGGCTGCTACAGGGCTTATGGTTGGCAGGGTCAAAGTGGCGCCCGTTAAGGCTGCAGCTTCGCGGGCGATGCCGAGCACACTCAGGCAATGCCCCAAATTGGGCGTGAGCTTAAGCGTAGCAATTTGCTCATCCAACGCTAAATAATCACGGATAGACAGGCCTAGCGGTGCATCGGCTGGCAACTCATACAAGCCGCTGGCATCTTCGTCTATACCCAGCTCTTTGGCAGAGCACAGCATGCCAGCGCTTTCGACCCCGCGCAGCTTGCCCAGCTTGATTTTGAAGGGCTTGCCATCAGCGCCTGGAGGCAACTCAGCGCCTACCATGGCGACGGGAACACGAATACCTACGCGTGCATTGGGGGCGCCACAGACAATCTGCAGCAAATGACCTGTGCCGACATCCACTTGGCATACGCGCAGGCGATCGGCATCTGGGTGCTTATCGCAAACTTGGATTTCGCCTATTAATACTTGGCTGAATGCAGGCGCGACAGGGTGTAAATCCTCCAGCTCCAGCCCGGCCATGGTCAAGATATCGCCTAGTTGGGCATCACTCAGGGCAGGATTACAAAATTGGCGCAGCCAAGAAAGGGGAAGTTGCATGATGGAACAACAAAAAACGAAGCCGCACCGTTTGATATGGGTCGGCATGAAGAGAGGATAGACCGGAGGTCGTGTAGAGGCGCTATTTTACAAGCCTCTAGTTAACACCTAGGCTATAGGCGACAGTCGCTTGCCCAGACTCAATCAGCAAAGCCTAAGCTGGCACAAAAAATGCTTGCCATGAGAATAACTAGAACACCAGCAACGGAGGCATTATGGGCTTATTCAGCAAAAAATCATCTTCGGCTCCAACGGGCGTCGCTCCTACTGCGCAAGCAGTGCAAAGCGCATTGGTGGAGAACCCCAAAACATTGGTGTTGAGTTTTTTGCATGAATCGAGCAAACACACTGGTATGCGTGAATACATTAAAAACTATGCTTTTCAGGCGACGACTGAACAGCGGTTTTTAGTCTTGGTCGAGATGAAAGACAATTGTGGGCAAACGCCCAGTGGCGTTTTGTTGGCTAGGTGGCAGTTGTTTCAACTCGAAGCCATGCGGTGGGCCACTAGTAAGGGTATCCTGCTGACGGGCCTAGCCTGTATCTTTCCGCTAGATAAAACGACGCCATTGGCAGAACTCAAAGCACGGGCGCAGCTCCAAGCTCAGCCTGCAGCGCAAACTTCAGCAGCGCTGCGCTCCGCAGCAAAGCCCCCAGCCCAGCCCAGCCCAGCATCTGTTTTTGCTAACTCCTCGCTCAGCTCAGCTCCTGAAAGCCAAATTGAGGTTAACCATGACGATCGCGATGCAGCCGAAGAGTTCTTTCGCCTGACACAGCCCCCATCGCAGTCATGATTTTCGCTAAGACAGCATTAACAATGTAAAAAAGTCGGGGCGAGCGTGCATTTTTCACGCGACACCATACACGAAATTACCCAAAATGAGACAAGGAAAAAATCCAATTGTTAAATATGGGTGTGCGGTGCGAAAATTACTGACCCGAGTGGTCTTGCTTTGCGACAATGTGGCGAGACGCGCATCGGACGATGCAGTCTGTGTATAACTTCAGCTGAAAAACTGTCATTTTGCAGTAAAAACCGAAGCCCAGAGCCTGTATGGAAGCGTTTGGTGATACCAAAACTTTATCCTCAGGGAGTAGGTATGAACATGAGCCATTCTTCATTATCGATTCTGGTCGCCGATGGCGACGCCCGTCATGCCCAATTGCTAAAGCATTACTTTCAGGCTGAAGGTTTCAACACCTTTACGGCGAAAAATGCAGATGAGGTTCTGAGCGTTTTATCGCAGCATAAGCCTGATGCTTTAGTTATAGACCGATCCTTGCCGGTCAGAGGAGGCGCAGCTTTGTGTCAAGAGCTAAGGCAGCAGGGCTTGCGCATCCCCGTAATTATGCTGTTAGGCAAAGGCGATGACACCCGTACTTTTGTGAATGCCAAAGTCGGTGCACACGCTTGTGTGCGTAAAACGCTGGGGCCTTTGCGCTTATTGGCTAAACTACAAGATGTTTTGGGTCTAACGGTCGCCAATACGGTTGCCAATGAAGTGGCAAGCGATAAGCAAACGGTTGTATTTGGTGATTTTATTTTTGACCTTAGCGATTGCAGTTTGAGTAAATCTGGCAGAGATATCCCATTAACCAAAGGCGATTGCAGTATGTTGCGGGCCTTAGCTCTGCGGCCACACCAATTGATAGAGCGCGAAACATTGTCGTTACTGGCGCGCGGGCGCTTATATCAAGCATTTGACCGCAGCCTAGATGTGCAGCTTTCGCGTTTGCGCAAATTGATCGAGGAAGACAATCGCAACCCGCGTTACCTCCAAACCGTTTGGGGCAGTGGTTATATGTTTGTTCCTGATGGGCGGCGACAAACCGACAAAATCACCAAGGAAGACGAATAGCCTTTATTCGAGTCTTATCTCTATTCAGACAGAAAAAAAGCCGCTCAGAAAACGAGCGGCTTTTTTAAAAGGGCAAGCGCCCTTTTTGTTTTAAGCTTTAGCAGCCGCGACTTGTGCCGCCACTTCTGCTGCAAAATCGTCTTGCTTTTTCTCAATGCCTTCGCCAACCACAAATAGCGTAAAGCTAGCTAAAGTGGTATTGGCCGCCTTAAGCATTTGTTCAACAGTTTGCTTATCATTTTTCACGAAAGCTTGGTCGAACAAACTCACTTCTTTCAGATATTTCACAACCGAGCCCTCTACCATCTTGGTTGCAATATCAGCAGGTTTGCCAGATTCGGCAGCCTTGGCAGTGGCAACTGCGCGCTCTTTTTCAATCAAGTCAGCAGGAACATCTTTGCTGGTCATAGCCACAGGTTTCATCGCAGCAATATGCATAGCAGCATCTTTGGCAGCTGTTTCGTCGCCGTCAAACTCCACTACTACGCCAATGCGGGTACCGTGTAAATAGGCCGCCAAGGCGCTACCCTCAAAACGCTTGAATCGGCGAAAGCTCATATTCTCGCCAATTTTTCCAATTAAGCCCTTACGCACATCTTCCA
>CAZSPW010000042.1:0-2829 GCA_964608575.1 uncultured Burkholderiaceae bacterium
AAGACTTACTGCTGGAAATTCCGCAAAGTCGCATGTTTGACGAGGCGCTGAAGTTACTGCAAACAGGCCATGCCGAAGCGAGTCTGCGCCAGTTGCATAAAGCCGGCTTGGTAGGCGCTAAAAAAGGCATATACCCTTTACTCGACTTGATTGCCCAGCGCGCTGATGCGCCCTTGGTGCAAGCCGCCTTGCGTGATACCGATCGCCGCATCCAAGAAGGAAAGTCGGCCGCCGCCTACTTTTTGCTCGCATGTGTACTATGGGAAGAAGTCGAAACGAGCTGGCAGGCTTTACAAGCTGCCGGCGAGCACATCATCCCCGCCCTCAGCACCGCCATAGACGAGGTCTTTGACCGTCGCATAGGTGATGTTTCTGGCCGCGGTAAATTGGCCGCTGATATGCGCGAAGTGTGGATGATGCAGCCGCGTTTTGAGCGCCGCACACCTTCTAGCGCACCGCGTTTATTAGAAAATTTCCGTTTTCGCGCAGCCTACGATTTCTATCGCTTGCGCGCCGCTGTTGGCCAAGCCGACATGGGTATTGCCGACTGGTGGGAAGAGTTCAGCAGCGCGCCTGATGATGAGGCTCGCACCGACCTCTTGGCGCAAGTACCCAAAGAACGCTCCAGCGGTAGCAAAAAACGCAGTGCAAAAAACAAAGCAAAATCGGCTCTTTCTAGCGCAAAATCTGCCTCAGAAGCTCCTGAAACAGAAGCAAATTTCAAGGCATCTGAACAACCCGTAGCCGCCGCTAAAAAACGGCGTCGCAAGCCCAAAAAATCCGCCAGCGCCAACCCTGAGCAGGCCGACCTTGCGCCCGAATAAACACCAAGCTCCCCTATGCACGCCGCCACAACCTTGGCCTATATCGGCTTAGGCTCTAATTTGGGTGATCGCTTGCACACCCTGCAGCAAGCAGTGCGCGCCTTAGCGCAAATCCCGCAGACTCAGGTATTGCGCTGCTCTAGTCTCTACCAATCGGTGGCGGCTGAAGGGGCAGCGGGTTCAGGCGACTTTCTCAATGCCGTGGCTGAATTGGCTACCGTCCTAGATGCACACACGCTCTTGAGCAAACTGCAAGCCATTGAGCTAGAGGCTGGGCGTTTGCGTCCCTATCGCCACGCGCCACGCACTTTAGACCTAGATATTTTGTTGTTTGGCCAAGAAAATATCGCCGATGCACCGCACTTAATCGTGCCGCACCCGCGCCTTTGGGAGCGCGATTTTGCCTACCTGCCTTTGTTGGAATTGCAGCCAAAATTAGCATCCAACCAACAACCCCTAGGTTCGTCAAATACTTCATGCCAAAGATGGCTGCGAAATTGGACTTCGACTTTATAGTAGCGCTTTAGAGCACATTGCTATTCGTATCGTTCCCTCAAAGCATCCTCATAAAAATGCGTCGTCCAAAAAACCAGTGGAGAAGGAGTCCAGCCTACGGCTTGATTGCTACTTGCTTTTCAATAGTGCTAGCTATTCCAAACGCTATGGCCACCACTTTGGGGCCTGTACGCAATACCGTGTTTATCGGTAAACCTTTTGTTGCCAATATTGAAGTGGCCGATACCGAGGCCAACTTGTCTTGCATCACTGTTGATCTCTTGTATGGTGACACCCGTACCAGCGGAACGCGTTTTACTTTACAAAATCACAGCCTACGGATCCGCAACGAGAGGCCAGTTGACGAGCCTCTCCTGACACTGAGCGTCAGTGCCGATTGCGCCAACCCCATCACGCGCAGCTACACCATTTTCCCCGAAGCGCCCATCATCGGCAGCAATTTGGCCGCCCAAGCCACCAGCGATACACGGAATGACGACACAGACACAGACACTCGCGCTAACAGCAACGAAAATTTCTTTGGCGTCGAAAGCAACCCCAATAGCAACTACATCCAAGTTCAAGACCTTGCACAAACTCGGCAAAAACACAAATCTGGCGCTACCCTAAAAAACCGCTCAAAAGAACCCCAGCCCGTTGTTCAGGCTCCTAAAACCAGCTATTCGGCTCAGTCGGAAACTGCGTCGCAAACGCCCCTCACTCTTTCTGCTGGCTCGGCGGCGGCAACATCGACTGCCGAACTTGCCTCTAGCGGCCATAAACCACGCTTGGAATTGGACGACCTCAGCTGGGTTCAAAGTGATTTAGATTTGCGCGCTTCGACAGAAATGCTAAGTGCGCCGGCTATCGACCCTAGTGTGCGCCAACACGCAAGAGAGCAGTGGGCCAGTATCAACACCCCTTTCGCTGGCGTATCCAGCGAGCAAGCAGCTACAACTGAGCACCTAGCCCAACTAGCGGAGCAACTGCACAGCAAAGACCAAGAAGTTCGCCACCTAAAAGCACTCCTGGCTCAGCAGCAAGCCCTCCAAAGCCGCATCTGGACTTGGCTTTTGTATGCTGTTTTGGGCGTATTGGGTCTAGGTTTAATGGCCTTGCTCGTTTCTCGTCGGAAGCAATCCACCCAAGAACAAAGTGATGAAAAAAACAAACAGACTTCCCCTTGGTGGTTGCCACGCAGTCATGATGCCCAAAGTCCAACGAAAACAGGGGCTAACTCTGGCGACTCGGAACTCCAGTACCTCTCTAAAGTAAACCCCAAGAGCCGCGACAGCATGCTCGGTTATCTTGAAGAGCTACCCGTGCCCGATGTGCAGTTTGGCGATACAGGCGTGGGCGACTTCCCCGAATTCGCTCCTAACCGCCCCGCCCCTGCACGGTTGGCACCTCAAGCCGCTTCGCTGCCTACACCTCCAACACATCTCATCACGCCGACTCAAAATGCCGTTGGGCTTTTACAAGATATCCATCAACAGGCTGACTTCTCTGT
>CAZSPW010000042.1:2929-16079 GCA_964608575.1 uncultured Burkholderiaceae bacterium
CCTGCTGTTTCGAAAAACGGATGCCGCACAGAATACGGAAGCTTTCAGTCCCTTAGCCTACCGCGAACTTTTGCTGCTCTACGGTATTGCTACCGAAACCAGTGCCACGACCGAAGACCTCGCACGGATGCAGCACATCGCCGCCAATGCGCGCCAATGGCTGCAACCTAACACTGTTTTCCTTGGTGACGAATCTACTAAAAACTCTCCACATGAGAGCGCATCAAGTGTCCCCCATATTGATTTACCGCTAGAGCTAGACCTTGCCATACCCGACACGCCAGCTCTGGAGACGGGCTTAAAAACGCAAGCACCCACACTGCAACTAACGCAAGAAAGCGCGTCTCAGGCTCTGGACTTTAATTTGGACGGCCCCGTTGAGCTGGATCACACATTGCCAGCTGACCACGATTTCGCGCCCACATCTGACCTAGAAGACTCCAGCCTAGACCTAGAAATTTCAGATGCTGATTTTTTGCCAACCGCAAACATGAATAACAGCTTGGACTTTCATCTAGACGAGCTCACACAAAACGCCCATGACACCCACATCGACTTGCGTTTAGACGATTTGAATCGCCCAGCATAAGCGCCGCATCCATTACTAACCTCAACTAAGCGCAGTGACCAACTGCGCTTTTTTTCATGGTTATATTCGTCTTATTTCCTCAAGCGACTTGTACGCGCTGACTCGTTCTGCACCGATATCCACACTATGGCCAAAGAAAAAACCCTCTACACCTGTGCTGAATGCGGTGGCACCACCCCGCGCTGGCAAGGCAAATGCCCGCATTGCGAGGCTTGGAACACCCTGAGCGAAACCGTAGCCGCAGCCGGCGGCACAGGCAAAAATCGCTTCAGTAGCTTGGCTCCCGCCGCACCTGTGCAAGCCATCTCGGCCATTGCTGCGCAAGATGTATTGCGCACGCCAACAGGCCAAGCTGAGCTGGATCGCGTACTGGGCGGCGGCGTGGTCGAAGGTGGGGTGATTTTGATCGGTGGCGACCCCGGTATAGGCAAATCCACCTTGCTGCTGCAGGCTTTGCACAGCTTGCAAAGCGCGGGCATGAATACCCTTTATGTCACAGGCGAGGAAAGCGCTGCCCAAGTGGCATTAAGAGCGCAGCGCCTACACCTGGGCGCAAGTAGCGTGCAGGTATTGGCCCAAACTCAGTTGGAAGTCATACAAAGCACCTTGGCGGCGCAGCAGCCGCAAATTGCCGTGATCGATTCGATTCAAACCTTGTATTCCGATCAGCTCACCAGCGCCCCTGGTAGCGTGGCACAAGTGCGTGAATGCGCAGCGCACCTCACGCGCTTGGCTAAATCCTTGGGCACCACCATTATTTTGGTCGGCCATGTCACCAAAGAGGGCGCTTTGGCAGGGCCGCGCGTGTTGGAGCATATGGTCGATACCGTGCTGTATTTTGAAGGTGATACGCATAGCAGCTTCCGCTTAGTGCGTGCTATCAAAAACCGCTTTGGCGCGGTCAATGAAATCGGCGTTTTCGCCATGACTGAGCTGGGTTTAAAAGGCGTATCCAACCCCAGCGCCATTTTTCTCTCAACACACGAAGACCCCGTGCCTGGCTCCTGCGTATTGGTCACCCTCGAAGGCACGCGCCCGCTTTTGGTCGAAATCCAAGCCTTGGTCGATAGCGGCGGTCCCAGCCCTAGGCGTTTGAGTGTAGGTTTGGAGCGCGATCGCCTGGCCATGCTGCTGGCCGTGCTACACCGCCACGCTGGGGTCAGCTGTTTTGATCAAGATGTGTTTATCAACGCGGTAGGCGGCGTGCGCATCAGCGAACCTGCGGCAGATTTAGCCGTGCTGCTGGCGATTCAATCCAGCCTGCGCGGACGCGCCCTGCCCAAAGGTTTTATCGCTTTTGGCGAAGTGGGGTTAGCAGGCGAAGTGCGCCCGGCACCACGCGGGCAAGAGCGCCTGAAAGAAGCGGCCAAGCTCGGCTTTAGCCACGCCATCGTGCCGCAGGCTAATCTGCCCAAAAAAGGCGATAAAGCCTTTGAAGGTTTGACCATCCACGGCGTCAGCCGCATTGAGCAAGCCATAGATATCGTGCGCGGCTTCGCTTAGGCCTCTGAACACTATTTTTAAACATGTTTTCAGGGTTCTAGGCCGCCAAATCTGCCTGAGCAGCTCTCATTTTTATCGTTTTGGCGCCGCATCAGACTGCTCTACCGTATCTACCAATAAATCCAGATACACACCTTGCGCGTTGCGCATACGGATTTTTACGGGCAAGTACTGCAAGCTAGGTGCGATCCAAATTTCCCCATAAATCGCATCGGGTTTGAGGCCAGGGATGGGGCGCGGCGTTAAATGCCAAGTGTTCACCGTACCAAATTTAGACAACTCCATAGGCTCAGGGCCGCTGATATCGTAAATATATTGATACAAGCCCTCAGGCCGCCCCAGCCAGTATGTCACTGTGCTGTTAGGTGCCAGCATCGCGCGCCCAGTAGCAAAGCGCCAAGCTAGCTCTACAAACTGGCTCGCCGAATCTTGGAAAGTGCCTGTGCCCAAACCACCGGGCAGCCCGGTGCGCGGTATCCGTTTGCCGCTGCCTATTGTGATGGCATCGTCTTCAAAGCGTGCGCTACGCAGCCTACCGACAATACTTTCTTCAAAAATTTGGGGGTTCAAGCCAGCATCGGTGACACTGCCCTGACTGGTCATCGTGAATCCGCCTATACCAAAACTGGCGCTCACCCGTGCTTGGTACTTCTCTGCCTGGCGTTGCCAAGTCACCGAGCCACTGCCCGTAACTTTGCCGCGAAAGTACCCTGAAATCTTGACATTGATACGGGTATCGTTGGGCCAATCGGGATAAGCATCGCCGCTAGCACCATCAAGCGTCGCCCCTGGATCCGTAGCGTTTGTGGCAGTGGCATAGACATCGACCACAGAATCAGATGCGGCACTAGCGACAGCCTCAGCGCCTTGCGCTAGGACTGGCGTTGGCTCTGGGTTTAAGGTGGCTACAGGGCTGGGTTTTGGCTCGGGCGAGGCATCCGCAAAAGGCTCCATTTCCTCCTCAGGCTTAGGCAAAGGCGCGATTTCGTCCTCCCCTAAAGCTGCAAACAAGGGCTTACTGGCTGGCGCTGCAGGAATCTGTACTTTTTCTGTTTGGGGTATGCTGGCCTTATCGGTGGTTTTTGTTGGCTCGGGCGGCACAGGTATAGGCGCAGCTTGGGCTAATGGCGCTGGCACGGGGCGCGTGGCGATGGAATCCGCATTATTTACTGCGGCCCGAGGCTGGCCAGCGCGGGGTTGCTGCACACCTGGGCGCGGGCGTGGCAAAGCTGCGGGCTCGCGCGCCTGTATCAAGCGCGCATACACAGGTTCGGCCATAAGTTGGATTTGGCTGCGCGACTGCCACATACCATATGACCACCACAGCACGGCCGCATGCAAAACCAGCACGGCTAGCGCAATGGCCAAAAACATCAGGCGGACGGGCAGGCGAGGCATAAAAAGCTGCAGATTTAAACGGAATCTGGATCAGGCAGCCATCTGTGCAGCAAAGCCGCATTTTCTATGCGCAGCTCTTGCAACTGTGTTTGCTCTGCTGGCAATTGCAAACAGCCCTGATAAATGCGCTGCTCGCGGCTATACAAAATAGCCACGCTGCGCTGCCCAGTACGCACCGCAGTGGGGAGCAAATACGCCAGCTGCTCCAACTGATACAAGCGCCAAATTTGACCCTCTAGCTCTAATCCTAGCCACTCATCGCCAGCGGCCAAACCTGCCGCTTCAGCAGCACCACCGCGCAATACGACCTGTACCTTCAAACTGGTGGCGTTCGCGCTTTTGCCCTCTTGCACTTTTAAGCCTAAACGCTGCGCCCAAGTAGGCTTTTGTGTATGGGCACTGATGCCATATGCAGACAGCAATGGCAATACTGGCAAATCACCGGTGCCATGCACCCAAGCCTGCAGCTCAGGCACAAAGCTGCGCCCACCTACGGCTTGCAAAGCTGCCGCTATATCCGCTTCGCTAATAGGCTTGACAGCCCCAGTTTGGCTTTGCCACAGATGGCGCATCACCGCGTCTAAATCGCCCCGCCCTTCAAGGCGCAGTGTCAAATCCAAGCACAAGGCCACCAAAGCACCTTTGGTGTAATAGCTGACTGTGGCGTTCAGACTGTTTTCATCAGGGCGGTAATATTTCACCCAAGCATCAAAACTGGCCTGCGCCACGCTTTGCAGCCCTGCCCCTGGGTTAATGGCTAGAGCTTGAATATTTTTCACCAACAACTGCAAATATTGCGCCTGATCGATAAGCCCTGTGCGCAGCAAAAATAAATCGTCGTAATAGCTGGTAAAGCCCTCAAAAAACCACAACAGCTCGGTGTAACTTTCTTTACTGTAGTCATAACGCAGCAAGGGCGCAGGGCGCAGGCGCTTGACATTCCAGCTGTGAAAGTATTCGTGGCTGATCAAGCCCAAAAGCGTCTGATAATTTTTACTGCGGCTGCGATCCCCGACGAGTGGCAAGTCTTGGCGCGCACAAATCAAAGCCGTGCTGGCCATATGCTCTAAGCCGCCATAGCCATCTTCAGTGGCGTGCAGCATGAAAACATAGCGGTCAAAAATAGCAGGCTGCGCCCCCCAAAATTCTTGCTGTGCAGCGCAAATGCGCTGCGTATCTTCCAACAGTTTTTTGCCATCGAAATTCGGCGGGGCGCCGACGACAATAAACTCATGCGCAATACCTGCTGCCATCAATTCACCGCGCCACAGGTCTTGGGCGAACACAAAGGGCGTATCGGCCAGCGAGTCGTAATCAGCAAAGTTATAACGCCAAGCATTAGCTTGAATTTTTATAGCTGCCTGGGCAGCATATACGCCATTTTTTGCCAAATTTTCATCTAAAAATAGCTCTAAACTGTGCGCCTCTTGGCTTTGCCCTAGAACCTGCAAACACAAACTGGTGGGATTAAAAAACCCCCGTTGCATATCCAGCCAAGCCGTGCGCACCGAGCTATCAAAAGCGTAAACCTCGTAATACAAATCCAAGGGTGCGCCATGGCTAGCGGCAAGCTCCCAAGTCGCCTTATCAAGCTGCCTTAATGGCACTGATTGCCCATTTTGCTCGGCTCTGAGATTTTGCAAATGCTTAGCAAATTCACGCAGCAGATAGCTCCCTGGTATCCAAGCAGGCAATTGCACTTGCTGCTGCGCTTGCGGTCTTTCAATGCGCAGTTGAAGCCGATAAATGTGGGCACGAGCCTGGCTCGTATCCACGCGATAGAGCACAGGACTCGAACACGGCTTGGATGGAGGCATGAGCGCCATGATCCCCAGCTCAGCCTTAGTTTTAAGGCGCCTTAGCCAACATCGCTTCAATTTCCTGGGCTTGCATGGCCCCAGGCACGCGCGTGCCATCACTGAAGAACACCGCTGGCGTGCCGTTGATACGGTATTTTTGTGCGAAAGCCAAGTTGCGTTCGAGCGCACTGGTATCGCACTGCGCGGCGGCAGGGGTTTGGTGATTCAGCATCCAAGCCTGCCAAGTGGCTGCACGATCTTTACTGCACCAAATGTTTTTCGATTTTTCTACCGAATCTTCCCCCAAAATTGGCAGGAGGAAAATAGAAACAGTGACATTGTCAATTTTCTTCAAGTCCGCTTCAAAGCGTTTGCAATAACCGCAGTTGGGGTCTTCAAATACAGCCATCTTGCGCTTGCCATTGCCACGCACCATAGTAAAGGCATCTTTAAAGGGCAAGGTTTTAAAGTCCACGGCGGAGAGTTTGTCTTGACGCTCTTTGGTCAAATTGCGACGCGCTTTCACATCAATCAACTCACCCTGCACCAAATAATCAGCCTTAGCATCGGTATAGACGACATCGCCACCCAAGCGCACTTCATACAGACCGGCAATGGGTGAGGCCTGTACTTCGTCAATGCTAGGAAAGTTAGCCAACCGCGCGGGCAGATTTTTGCGTATCGTCGCTTCTACCGCTTGCAGCTCAGAGCCGCCCGTTGCCGTCATGACGCTGGCAGCTGGCGTGCGGTTAGCCTGCTGCGCAATCACCACTGCAGCCACGCCCGCTGCGGCCAAGGCCAAAACCAAAGTACGAATTTTCATGGCTAAGTTATCCAGATAAAAAGAATAGGGCTATGGTAACAGCCCTGGCCTCAGGCTGCTGCTGTGCGGCCTGCGCCTCATAGCAATCTGCTGGCGCAGATTAGGCCCCGAGCCTAGATGCAGCATCATGCGTGAGCGCATGCGCCCCTGCGAGCGCCTGGCCTCGCGCTGCGCGTATCGCCAAACTTTTTAAAGGAGGCAGCGCATCAAAGGCGCGCATACCCCAATGCCGCAGCAATTGCGCAGCATTAGCGTTATGGGCAAATAAACGCTGAATACCATCCGTAGCCAAGCGCATACGCTGCCAATCAGCACGGCGCGCGCGCTCCCAATCGCGCAGCAAACGCAGATCGCCCACGCTGCGGAATGCAGGCCGCGCTGCCAAAGTTTGTGCCAGCGCAACGGCATCAGCCAAACCCACATTCAAGCCCTGCCCAGCTAGCGGGTGCATACTGTGCGCAGCATCCCCCAAAAGCACCCAACTTTTGCCATGCGCTTGACCGCACCAATGCGCCGCCTGCGCCAGCTTTAAAGGCCAAGCCGCACGCGGCGCGAGCAAACGCATACCCCCTAATTGCGCGTTACAAGCTGTTTGCAACGCCGCGCAAAATGCCTCATCCGTAAGCGCCAATTTTTCTCTAGCCTGGCTTTCGGCCAAAGACCAAACCAAAGCCACGGTGCAAGCTGCGCCATCGACGCTTTGCGCCCTAGGCAGCAAAGCCAAGATATTGCCCTGTTCATCAAACCATTGATAGGCCGTATTTTGGTGCGACACACTACAAGCCAGGTGGCTGGCAATAGCCGTTTGCCCGTAGGGGCTGGCTTCGTAAGCCAAATCTAATTCTGCGCGGCTAGCGCTATCTCGGCCTTCGCACACAGCCAGCAAATGCGCCGGAACGCTGTCTTCCACCAGCGTAATGCCGCTTTGATAACGCAAGGCCGCCTCTAACTGGGTATCGAGCACCGCAGCATCCACGATATGCCCTAAGCTCTCCCCAGCAGAGGCATCAAAAGCCACCTGCGCGCCCTGCGCCTCTTGCACGCGCATATGCGCTATGGCGCAAGCATCTTGCGTGTGCTGCGGCCAAACTTTCAGACTTTGCAAGATTTGGCGGCTCGCAGCATTGAGCGCGTACGAGCGAATATCGACCTTGGCACCCTCACTTTGCGCATCATCAGGGCTGCGCACTAAGGCGACACGCAAGCGTTCGCGTGCCAGCAGCAAGGCTAGCGTTTTACCCACCATGCCTGCACCACGAATGCAGATATCAAATTGCGGTTTCATCATAGTGCGGATTCTAGGCTGCCTTGAAGTGCCTCAAAAGCTAGCACCAATACCAAAACTTCAAACCCAAGACCCAGGCCGTGCGCCCGACCAAGCGCACACTCCGATAGCTGTATTCCATCAACTTCATGGCTTTACTCCTCTAAACCTTCGTCGTCCATCACAGGCAAATGGCGCATCCATTGCGCAATGGTGCTGGTGGCAAATCCTCGGCTGGCTAAAAAACGCATCTGTTTGGCTTTTTCAGCTGGGTTTTGTGGTGCAGCGCCAAACTTTTTCCGCCATACTTCTTGCATACGGTTTTCTTCGTTTTCCTTTAATAATTCTGCCTGGGCAGCTATTAAATCTGAAGCAAAACCTTTTTGTTTAAGCTCTTGCACTAAGCGGCTAGTCCCCCATTTATCTGCCCGTCTGTGCAGCAAGGAAGCCGCTGCGCGTGCATCGCTAATGAAGCCCTTAGCCTGCAACTCATCCAAGGCGCTTTGCAATTGCTCTGCGCTTTCGGCGTATGGGGCTAATTTGCGCTCCAACTCTACTCGCCCCCAATCACGCCCAGCCAGCAGGCGCAAGGCGCGTGATTTCAGACTGGGCTGTTGCGCGGCAGACATAAACAAAACGCTGAGAAAAAGTGCTTACGCGCGGCGCTGCGATAGCGGCAGGCATTGCAGCAGCGCAACATCGCCCTCCCATTGCAGCGTCCAAACCCAAGTCATACGGGCAGAGGCGCGGCGCTGATAAAAATGCCCTAAGCGGCCCCACATAGCCCTTACTCCGCAGCCTCGGCTGGGGCATCAGCACGGTTCGTAGCCATGGCTACAACCCCCAACTCGGCGCGAATACGATTTTCAATTTCCAAGGCCAAGTCGGGATTCTCTTTTAAAAATTCGCGTGCGTTATCGCGGCCTTGGCCTATTTTTTCGCCTTTATATGCGTACCAAGCCCCAGATTTATCCACGATTTTTGCGGCAACGCCCAAATCAATGATCTCGCCCTGACGCGAAATACCTGCGCCATACAAGATATCAAATTCGGCCTGTTTAAACGGTGGCGCTACTTTGTTTTTGACCACTTTCACACGGGTTTCATTGCCTATGACTTCTTCACCTTTTTTGATGGAGCCGATGCGACGAATATCCAAGCGCACAGAGGAATAGAACTTCAAGGCATTGCCGCCTGTAGTGGTTTCTGGGCTGCCAAACATCACGCCTATCTTCATACGAATTTGATTGATGAAGATAACCATGCAATTGGTTTTCTTGATGGTCGCCGTCAACTTGCGCAGGGCTTGACTCATCAGGCGCGCTTGCAAGCCGGGCAAACTATCGCCCATATCACCCTCAATCTCGGCTTTAGGCACCAGGGCAGCAACAGAATCGACCACGATCAAATCCACCGCACCTGAACGCACGAGGCTATCGACAATTTCCAGCGCCTGCTCACCCGTATCGGGTTGGCTAATGAGCAAATCATGCACCTGCACACCCAGCTTTTGTGCATATTGCACATCCAGCGCATGCTCAGCATCGACAAAGGCGCATTGCCCGCCCGTTTTTTGCATCTCCGCAATCACTTGCAAAGTCAGCGTGGTTTTGCCGCTGGACTCTGGGCCATAAATTTCCACCACGCGGCCACGCGGCAAGCCCCCCACGCCCAAGGCGACATCCAGACCAAGTGAGCCAGTGCTTACCACTTGCACATCCTCAATGGCTTCGCCTTCGCCCAAACGCATGATGGAGCCTTTGCCAAATTGCTTTTCAATTTGCGCTAAGGCCGCGGCTAAAGCTTTGGCTTTTTCGCTATCCACTTCGGGGGTGACGGATTTTTTCGATTCGGTAGCCATGATCTTTGCTCCTGGTAAATAACTGTATAAAAACACATTGCTGTTTTGATGTCCAGCATCCTAGCAGCAAATGTATGGAAAAAGACTTATTATTTAGTCAGTTTTATTGACTAAAATTTCAAACTATTTAGCAATTATTCTTTACCAAATCTGCCTGAGCAGCTCATGAATTAAGAGCAATACCCATGAACCATTTACCCTCTATCCCTGATGAAAGCTGGCGTTTAAGCCACATGGGACGGCTTTTGGGGCACGCTATGCGCCGCTTTGACGCACGGGTGCTGACTTTGATGGCGCACGATGTGCAAGTGCCGCTGGCCTTGTCCAATTTGGCCGCTAAAGGGCAAATCAGCGCTGCGCACATTCATTTAACGCGGCATTTACCACTCAAAGGCGCGCGCTTGGTAGATTTAGCGCAGTCCGCAGATATGAGCAAGCAAGCCATGGCGCAATTGCTAGCACAGTGCGAGGCTTGGGGTTTGATAGAAAAAAGCGCAGATCCGCGCGATGCCCGCGCCAAACTGGTGGTATTTACCTCCCTGGGGCTGCAATGGCTGCAAGGTTTTGAGCGCGCCGTACGCCAAACCGAAGCAGAGTTTGTGCAAGAGGTGGGGGCAGAAGTGGCCACCGTGGTGCGCATAGGCCTAGAGGCTTATGCCAATGCCTATAACGGCTAGTTTTCTGCGCCAGAAACGACAAAACCCGCCTAAGCGGGTTAAGTACTACTGATGGGCTTAGGGCTTAGTAGTTGTTGCCGTAACCACCACGACCACCACGGTCGCCGTAGCCACCACGATCACCGCCGCCGCCGTAACCGCCACGGTCACCACCACGATCGCCGTAAGGGCTGCGGAAACCGCCACCATTACCACCGCGGTCGCCATAGCCACCACGATCGCCGAATTGGCGTGGAGGGCGTTCCTCCAGTGGGCGCGCTTCGTTCACAACCAATGGGCGGCCGCCCATAGCTTGGCCATGCATACCAGCAATTGCTGCTTGCGCTTGCGCATCGTCAGCCATTTCTACAAAGCCGAAGCCTTTAGAGCGATCTGTACCACGCTCCATCATCACTTTAGCGCTGCTGACTTCACCGTAAGGAGAAAACAGTTCGGCCAAATCGTTATCACGCACTTTGTAGGGCAGATTGCCTACATATAATTTATTGCCCATTCGGGACACTCCAGAAAGATCACAAGATTCCGGCGCATCCGAAGTGCATACACACGCATTTTGGGCGCCGACCAGCTGTCGGCACTCTTCGTGATGAAAAACCCGCAACTGGGCGCTGATTATCGGTGTTTGCCAAAAAAAAACCTGAAAAATCACCTCGGATTTGCATATTTTTTGCGATTTTTCATCTTAGTTACAACTGCACCACACCAAAGCGCATACTTCATCTACGCATTACCCGCCCATGTCTACCCCACCCGAACTCAATTTAAGCCAATTGGAAGCCGTGAACTATGTCAGCGGCCCCAGCTTGGTGATTGCCGGCGCTGGCTCGGGCAAAACACGGGTAATTACGCAAAAAATCGCTAAATTGATCCAAAGCGGCATCGCACCCGAGCGCGTCGCCGCCATCACCTTCACCAATAAAGCCGCAGCCGAAATGCGCGAACGCGCACGCAAACTGGTGGGCAGAGCCGCAGGCAAAGTGCTGATTTGCACCTTCCACGCCTTGGGTGTGCGCCTGCTGCGCCAAGATGGCAGCAAGCTTGGATTGAAGGAGAATTTCTCCATCCTCTCATCTGACGATGTGCTGGGCGTATTAAAGGACGCGGGCGGCAGTTTGGACAACGCTCAAGCGCGCGCCTGGCAGTGGCAAATTTCCAACTGGAAAAGCGAGGGCTTTTCTAGCGTACAGGCGCTAGAGGCCGCCGCAGGCAATCCCGATGCCATGCAAGCGGCCATCGTCATGGCGCATTACGAAGAGCGCTTGTTGGCTTATCAAAGCGTGGATTTTGACGACCTCATCAATCTGCCACTCAAGCTGCTGCGCGAGCATGACGATGTGCGCGAAAAATGGCAAAAGCAACTCGGCCATGTGCTGGTGGATGAATACCAAGACACCAGCAGCACCCAATATGAATTGCTCAAACTGCTGACTGGCCAGCACGCGCGTTTTACCTGTGTGGGCGACGACGACCAATCCATCTACGCCTGGCGCGGCGCGACGCTGGAGAATCTGCGCCGCCTGCCGCAAGACTACCCACAGCTGAAAATTATCAAGCTGGAACAAAACTACCGCTCGGTCAATAGCGTACTGAAAGCCGCCAACAGCGTCATCGGCAGCAACCCCAAATTGTTTGAGAAAACCCTGTGGAGCGATTTGGGCGATGGCGATCCTGTGCGTGTGCTGCCCTGCGACCACGAAGAACACGAAGCCGAACGCGCCGTGCAGCATATCCAGCGCCTGCACCGCCAGGCCGAAGACGATTTTCTCGCCGGCCGCGCCCAGCGCCGCCCGCAGTGGAGCGATTACGCCATTCTCTACCGCGCCAACCATTTGGCCAAAGTGTTTGAGCAAGCCCTGCGCCGCGTCAGCATCCCCTACCGCGTATCCGGTGGCGAGAGTTTTTTTGAGCGCGCCGAAATCCGCGATCTCTGCGCTTGGCTGCGCCTCTTGGCCAATCAAGACGACGACCCCGCATTTATCCGCGCCGTCACCACGCCCAAACGCGGCATAGGCCACACCAGTTTGGCCAAACTGGGCGAACTCGCCACCAGCAGCAAAACCTCGCTATTTGAAGCCCTATTCTCCCCCTTGCTCGGCACCAGCTTGCGCAACCGCGCCTTGGAAGACCTGCACGAGTTTGGCCGTTTTGTGAACGAGCTGGAGCACCAAGCGCGGCAAACCATAGGCGAACAAGATGCGTTGGTTTTTTTGCAGCAATGGCTCAAAGACATCGACTACGAAAAGCATTTGTACGAAAGCGCCGAGCACGAAAAGCAAGCCGCCAAGCGCTGGGAAAATGTGCTGGAATTCATCGCCTGGATGGCCAAACGCTGTGGCGGCCAGGCTAATGACGACGAACACGACAATCTGGCCGCGCCCGCCAAATCGCTTTTTGAAGTGGTGCAAACGGTATCCCTGCTCTCCACCTTGGGCGAGCGCGAAGGCCATCGCAATGAACTCACGCTCTCGACCCTGCACGCCTCCAAAGGGCTGGAATGGCCGCATGTGATTTTGGCTGGCGTAGCCGAAGGCGTGCTGCCCTTCAACCGCGACCGCGAAGCCGCAGAACTGGCGCAAAGCGCCCAAGACGATGCCGATTACGCCCATAGCGAAGCAGGCAAAGCCGCAGCCGCGCAACTGGAAGAAGAACGCCGCCTGATGTATGTGGGCATCACCCGCGCCCAGCGCAGCCTGCTGGTCAGCTGGCCGCAAAGCCGCAAAAAAGGGCGCGACCGCGTGAAAAACAAACCCAGCCGCTTTATTGCGGAAATGCGCTTGGACGACACCCAGCCCAAACAAGACCCACGCGAACAGCTCAAAGCCCTGCGCGCGCAAATTGCTGCCAAGGTGCAAAACCGCCAACAGCAAGAGGCACAACAAGGCGGCGCGCAAAACGCAGGCACAAACGCCTTGCGCTGTGCATCTGGCAGCGATACGGACGATGAGGACGATGCGCCGTTTTGAGCATGCGCCATGCCTTCATCCTTGCCTCGTCATCCCTTAGCAGGTGGTTTGGGCTTGGTAGGTCGGGTTTTAAGCCGACGAAGGCTTTTGTCGGGCTAAAGCCCGACCTGCCCGCGCAGTAAACTCGGCAGCCTTATGCAAAACAAGACCTCGGGTTTACACATCGCCATTGCCGGCGCAGGTTTGGCTGGCCGCTTGCTGGCTTGGCAATTGAGTGCCGCAGGGCACCGCGTCAGCGTGTTTGACCCCGCGGTGAATGCCCAAGCGCATTTC
>CAZSPW010000043.1:0-5798 GCA_964608575.1 uncultured Burkholderiaceae bacterium
ACGAACACCAATACACCCACGCCAGATGTGGTGGGATTTGATGCAGGTTTGCCTACGGCAGCAGCCTTTTTGTCTGCATCGCAAGTTTCAGCCAGCTCTAGTAATGGTGGAACCATTAGCTATTCATCCGATACGCCAAGCACTTGCACGGTCAATGCCAGCACAGGGGAGGTGACGATCAATGGCGGCGGCGCGGGCGATTGCACCGTGCGTGCCACCAGTACGGCTGGCGGCAGCAACACGCATACCATCACCATCAATCAAGTCACGCTAGACACCGTGCAGTGCGCGCCTGATGCGCCGCGTCCTGGCGATAACTTCAATGAGCGTTTCAAGGCGCGGAACTCGGCCTACCAAACGCCACGCACTTTTTATGCCGGCGGCTATACCTACGCTTTTGATAACCCCAAAATCCGTGCTTTGAAAGATGTCACAGCCACTTTTAATTACAGCGATGCTGGGGCGGGTTTGTTGAATCTCAACACCAGTAACCTGAGCAATTCAGGCGCAGCCGCTAATCCGCCAGTACCTGCTGGCGCTTGGGATGGTTGGATGCCTTTGCCAGTTGCGGGCGATACTTATGTGTATAACGCTGATGGTAGTGTGAATAGCGCACCGAAACGCCCAGCCGCAGCGGCCCCAGTGGCTTTGGATAGCAATTTGCCGGCTGTGCAAGAGGCCTTGCCTAGCGATTGGCAGCGCGCTTTTGCCACGAAGCGTGATCAAGAGGGCACGCCCGCAGGCCAGTTTATTGGAGGGGCAGGCTATACCCAGCGCGTGACCCTGCGTGAGACTGGTGGTTTCCTCAATCGTTGGAAACACAAACAAGATGTGCGGGATTTAGTCGTCACCGTGCTGGGTGAATGGGGTTACACAGGCGCTTCTTATGTTGAGGTGCAATACGATGTTTCGGCCAAGTTTGAAGGCCTAGTGGATATGCCTTTAGCCGCGCCTACTTCAGGCTGGCAGGGCGGTGCTGTTGTCAGCAATAACCCGCAACAAGACTCGCAGGGGCAAGCGATTAGCGGCGCGCACGGCAAGGTGCAATACGGCAAGATGTGCAAAATCAGTTACCGTTTCACCCGTGTTGGCAGCCGCAATACAGCAACCCAGGCCAATACAGCTGACAGTGCTGCCTGGGATGGCGTGGCGGCGGTGAAAACAGATGCAGGAGCCACTTGCAATGGTACAGGTTGCAGTAACTGGGCTACTTATGGCAACGGTAGTAGTAATTTGGAGAAAATTGCTAACAGCATAGGCGACTCTTATGGCGACTGGGTGGGCACTTTCTACACGCATGACAAATTACCGCGCATAGTCAAAGACTTCCGCAGCGCCATAGGTCGTGCGGCAAATGCGAACGCTTGGCAGCCAGGCTCTGGTCTCATTCAAATGCCCATGGGAAATTGGGCCTTCTTTGACAGCCATAACGGCAATACCAACACCTCAGACACCCCGAGCCCGACTTATGGCACCACGCCACCGACTCAGATCGACAGTTTGATGACGCAGGCGAACCGTCTGGTTTTCCCGTAAAGAAAGACGCTTAGGTAAAAAGGGCATCCTGTGGGATGCCCTTTTTGTTATGTTATGCCATACCGCAAGTGGTACTGCCATGCAGTGACTTAGAGTGACTTAGCCGTTTTGCATAAAGTCGATGCAAGCGCGGTTGAACATATCGCGGTGCTCGACTTGTACCCAGTGGCCGCAGCGGTTGAGCAAAATAAAACGCGCATTGGGGCAGCCGTTCAGCACTTTTTGTGCGCCTGAAGGCGGCGTAAAGCAGTCTTGCATACCCCAAAAGCCTAAGATGGGTTGCTTGATTTGTGGCAGTTGTTCAGTGTAGTTCGGCACTTTCAAGGCGCTGCGTGCAGCCGTGGTTTGCATGGCGGCAATCGGCGCGCGTTCATTGATGATGTCTTCGGTAATCAGGGATTTATCCACCACTTGCAGATTCATCACCGTGCGCAGGGCTTCGCGTGGGCTGCTGGCAGTTTGGTGGGCAGTAAACAAGGCCTGAATGCCGGGCATTTGTTTGTATTCATCCAGCGTGGCTAGGCCGCCTGGCGCCATCAGTATGAGTTTGGCGACCTCATCCGGGTATTTCAGGGCGTAGTCCAGGCAAAGCGCGCCGCCGAGTGAATTGCCCAGCAGAATGATGTTTTTCAAACCCAAACCGTCCACCAAGGCTTTGATGCCGCTGGTGAAAAAATCCGTATCGTAGATGTCCAAATCAGGCTTGCTGGACAGCCCATAACCCAAAATATCGGGCACAAAGCAGCGAAAGCCCGCTTTAGCAAATTCGGGGTAATTGCCCTTGAAATTGCTATAACCGCTAGCGCCTGAGCCTGAGCCGTGTAAGAAAATCACAGCCTGGCCGTCAGTTGGGCCAGCTTCGTGGTAGTGCACACGGTAGCCATTGGCCATATCGAGGTATTTGCCTTCAGGGATGGGAGTAGTCATGTTATGTCTGCCTTGAGAATGAGAGAAGAAAAAGGATGCGCTATAACTGTAGCACCATCAAAAAGCATAGCTTATCAGGCAGTTTCTACGCCAAAAAGACCAGAAAAGATGCTGAAAACCCATCGAGAATGATGGTGTGATTGGGTATCCGTAAAACAAAACACTGTTGATAAGCGTGTTTTTATGAGTGTTTTTTTGGTTTTAATCGGTAAAAACTGCCTGAGCAGCTATCAAAATAAAAGTAATTGACAGAAAACATGGCCTTGGCTCTTGAGATTACGCCACGCCGCCCTAATTAAAGGGTTGATTTCCTTTTCTATTCCGACACAGCACTATGCACGACTTTGACAAAAACTCTGGTGAAAAATGTCCCTTTATGGCCGAAGCGGACGCTTTAGACGCGCAGCAAAAAGCCACTGCCGCCGCAGCGCCCGCCGCTGCTGCAGCACCAGCCACACCGCCCGCACCGCCGGTAGAGATGAGCGCCGAAGAGGAAATTGCCAGCCTGCACGCGCAACTGGCGCAAGCCAAAGAAGAGGCGCAAGCTGAGGCTAAAGACCAATTGTTGCGTGCCGCCGCAGAGGTGCAAAACGCGCGTCGCCGTGCTGAGGAAGAGGTCAGCAAGGCGCGTAAATTTGCGCTGGAAAGCTTTGCCGATAGCCTGCTGCCTGTGCTCGATTCGCTTGAAGCTGGCTTGGCGGTGCAAGACGCCAGTGTGGAGCAAATCCGCGAAGGCGCTGAGCTGACTTTGAAGCAATTGCTGGCTGCGCTAGAGCGCAATAAAGTCCTGCCCATTGCGCCAGCCGTAGGCGATAAATTCGATCCGCATGTGCATCAGGCTATCAGTGCCGTGCCGTCTGAGCAGCCCGCCAACACGGTGGTGACGGTGCTGCAAAAGGGCTACAGCATTGCCGAGCGCGTACTGCGCCCAGCCTTGGTCATGGTCGCGGCTGAAAAATAAACGCTCAGCCCTTGAAAAAACGCGCCAGTGCGCCACTTAGCAAACCAGTTCAAACAGATTTATTGGAGTCATCAAAATGGGAAAAATTATTGGCATTGATTTGGGTACCACCAACTCTTGCGTATCGGTGATGGAGGGCGAAACCGCCCGCGTGATTGAAAACGCCGAAGGCGGCCGCACCACGCCGTCCATCATTGCTTACCAAGAGGACGGTGAAGTCTTGGTCGGCGCTTCGGCCAAACGCCAAGCGGTAACCAACCCGAAGAACACGGTTTACGCCTCTAAACGCCTGATCGGCCGCAAATTTGCGGAAAAAGAAGTGCAAAAAGACATCGAGCTGATGCCTTACAGCATTGTTGCCGCTGATAACGGTGACGCTTGGGTGGAAGTGCGTGGCAAGAAACTCGCGCCGCCGCAAATCAGCGCAGAAGTGCTGCGCAAAATGAAAAAAACCGCCGAAGATTATTTGGGCGAAACCGTAAGCGAGGCCGTCATTACCGTGCCCGCTTACTTCAACGATGCGCAACGCCAAGCCACCAAAGACGCTGGCCGCATTGCAGGCTTGGAAGTCAAGCGCATCATCAACGAGCCTACTGCTGCGGCGCTGGCCTTTGGCCTGGACAAACACGGCAAGGGCGATGCCAAAATCGCCGTGTATGACTTGGGCGGCGGCACTTTCGATGTCTCCATCATCGAAATCGCGGATGTGGATGGCGAAAAGCAATTTGAAGTGCTCTCGACCAACGGCGATACTTTCTTGGGTGGTGAAGACTTCGACCAGCGCATCATCAACTTCATCATCGACGAGTTCAAAAAAGAGCAAGGCGTCGATTTGAGTAAAGATGTGCTGGCCTTGCAACGCCTGAAAGAAGCGGCCGAGAAAGCCAAGATCGAGCTGTCCTCATCGACGGCCACCGATGTCAATCTGCCCTATATCACGGCCGATGCCTCTGGCCCTAAACACCTGAACATCAAGCTCACCCGCGCCAAATTGGAAAGTTTGGTAGAGGACTTGATCGCGCGCTCGATCGAGCCTTGCAAAATTGCTTTGAAAGACGCGGGCGTGTCTGCGGGCGAGATCACCGATGTGATTTTGGTCGGCGGTATGACGCGTATGCCTAAAGTGCAAGATGCGGTCAAAGCCTTCTTTGGCAAAGAACCACGCAAAGATGTCAACCCTGATGAAGCCGTGGCCGTGGGCGCAGCGATTCAAGGGCAGGTGCTCTCTGGCGACCGCACCGATGTATTGCTGCTGGATGTCACGCCTCTGTCTCTGGGTATCGAAACCCTGGGCGGGGTCATGACCAAAATGATCCATAAAAACAC
This sequence comes from uncultured Burkholderiaceae bacterium, assembly GCA_964608575.1. Lineage (GTDB taxonomy): Bacteria > Pseudomonadota > Gammaproteobacteria > Burkholderiales > Burkholderiaceae_C > JAMIFN01. The sequence continues at coordinate 4,751 of CAZSPW010000043.1, forward strand.
CACCATCCCAACGAAGTTTGCGCAGACTTTCTCTACCGCTGACGACAACCAGCCTGCGGTCACAATTAAAGTTTTCCAAGGCGAACGCGAGATGGCCAGCGGTAACAAGCTGCTGGGCGAATTCAATCTGGAAGGCATTGCGCCCGCGCCGCGCGGCACGCCGCAAATTGAAGTGGCGTTTGATATTGACGCCAACGGCATCTTGCATGTCAGCGCCAAAGACAAAGCCACAGGCAAGGAAAACAAAATCACGATCAAAGCCAATTCAGGTTTGAGCGAAGATGAAATTCAGGCCATGGTCAAAGACGCGGAATTGAACGCGGAAGAAGACAAGAAAAAACTGGAAATCATCACGGCTCGCAACCAAGGCGACGCTGCTATCCACCAAGTGCAAAAATCCTTGGCGGATTACGGCGACAAATTGGAAGCGGCCGAGAAAGAAGCCATTGAGGCGGCGGTGAAGACCTTGGAAGAAGCCTTGAAGGGCGAAGACAAGGCCGATATCGAAGCCAAGACTGAAGCCTTGATGACGGCGGCGCAAAAACTCGGCGAAAAAATGTACGCCGATATGCAGGCGCAGCAAGCTGCAGCTGGTGGCGCTGATGCAGGGGGTAAGCCTGCGGATGACGACATCATCGACGCTGAAGTGAAAGAGAAAAACTGATCGTTTGCTCTTGGCATGAAAAACCGCGCTTAGCGCGGTTTTTTTATATGGTTTTATGGGTTTTAGGCCGAAAAACCTGCCTGAGCAGCTATGGTTTTTGTGGCGGGTGCCGTCGGTTGAAGGGCACACTGCATAAGCATGGTTTCATGCGAGGAGCAGCGCGACGCGGCCTGCCCAAGAGCGCACGGTCATTCGACCGTGACGCTTTTAGCCAGATTCCTCGGCTTGTGTCTTCGGCCACTCGCTACGCTCATTTAACTTTGCTGGCGCAAAGTGAGCCTGCGACGAAAACCAAGAAACCTTGGCCGCTTTGCGGCCTGCCCAAGAGTGCACGGTCATTCGACCGTGACGCTTTTAGCCAGATTCCTCGGCTTGTGTCTTCGG
>CAZSPW010000043.1:5898-16029 GCA_964608575.1 uncultured Burkholderiaceae bacterium
GTGAGCCTGCGACGAAAACCAAGAAACCTTGGCCGCTTTGCGGCCTGCCCAAGAGCGCACGGTCATTCGACCGTGACGCTCTTGGCAAGGTTTCTTGGTTTATCCACATCAGTGCCCATGGCGCAGGCGGTGTGATACGCCAGCAATTGCAGAGGCAGGGTGTGCAGGATGGGGCTCAAGTGGCCGTAATGTTCGGGCAGGCGGATAACATGGATGCCTTCTTGCGCCTCCATGCTGGAGCCCGCATCGGCCAGCACAAAGAGCACACCTTCGCGCGCGCGCACTTCGTACATATTGCTTTTGAGTTTTTCAAACAGGCTGTCGTTAGGGGCGACCACCACCACGGGCATTTCTTTGGTGATCAGTGCCAGCGGGCCGTGTTTGAGTTCGCCCGCAGGGTAGGCTTCGGCGTGGATATAGCTGATTTCCTTGAGCTTGAGCGCACCTTCTAGCGCGATAGGGTAATGCTCGCCACGGCCTAGGAAGATGGCATTTTTCATCTTGGCAAAAGTCTCGGCCCAGGCAATGAGTTGCGGCTCTAGTGCCAACACGCTTTGCAGTGCCACGGGCAGGTGGCGCAGGGCGGCCAGTTCCTTGGCTTCTTGTTCTGCAGATAAGCGGCCTTGGAGTTTTTGCAAAGTGAGGGTGAGCAAATACAGCGCCGCCAGTTGCGTGGTGAAGGCTTTGGTCGAGGCTACGCCGATTTCCACACCTGCGCGGGTGATATAGGCTAGGCGGCTTTCGCGCACCATGGCACTGGTGGCTACATTGCAAATCGTCAGGGTGTGCGCCATGCCTAGGCTGCGTGCGTGTTTCAGCGCAGCCAAGGTATCTGCCGTCTCGCCCGATTGGCTGATGGTGACGATCAGGGTTTTAGGGTGGGGCACCGATTGCCGATAGCGGTATTCGCTGGCAATTTCTACTTGGCAGGGAATGCCGGCTATGCCTTCTAGCCAATATTTGGCCACGCAGCCGCTGTAATAGCTGGTACCGCAGGCCAAAATCAGCACACTGCGGATATCGGCAAAAACGCTGGCGGCTTCAGCGCCAAATAATTCAGGCGTAATGCCGACTATGCCTTCTAGCGTGTCGGCAATGGCGCGGGGTTGTTCAAAAATCTCTTTTTGCATGTAGTGGCGGTAGGGGCCAAGCTCCGCCGCGCCGCTGTGGGCATGCACGGTTTTGATGGCGCGCTGAACGCTTTGGCCGGCGCCATCCATCACCCAGTATTTGCCCAGTTGCATATCGACGACATCGCCTTCTTCCAGATAAACGATTTGATCGGTCACACCCGCCAGCGCCATAGCGTCTGATGCCAGAAAAGTTTCGCCCGTGCCTACGCCTAATACCAAGGGCGAGCCTTGGCGCGCGCCCACGACGCGGTGCGCTTCGTCACGATGAAATACGGCCAGCGCATAGGCGCCATGGAGCTGCGGCAGGGCAGCTAGCATGGCCTCGAGCAAATCGCCGCGATACAGGCTATCGATCAGGTGGGCAATCACCTCGGTATCGGTTTGGCTTTCAAACACATAGCCTTTGGCTTGCAATTGCACGCGCAGTTGCTCGTGGTTTTCGATGATGCCGTTGTGCACCAAGGCGATTTTGGCAGTGCCTTTGCCATCTGCGCCATGGCTAAAGTGTGGGTGTGCGTTATGTACCGCAGGCGCGCCGTGGGTGGCCCAGCGGGTGTGCGCAATACCGACATTGCCTTGCAATTGTTCTGCCTCAGTTTGCGCCTGCAATTCGGCCACACGGGCGGTGGAGCGGGCGCGTTTGGGGCCTATGCCATCGTGCACAGCCAGGCCGCAAGAGTCATAGCCACGATACTCCAAACGCTGTAAACCTTGCAACAAAATAGGAACGATGTTGCGCTGCGAAACTGCACTGACGATGCCACACATAAAAGAGCCTTAAAAAATCTCAAAAAACGGAAGTGCGCACATCCTAACAAAGCACGAATAATATTTATTTCAGAAATAAAATAAAATGAACTATAAAATCTCAAAAATAAAAAAATGTTTTTTTATTTCACTTTCAACTTACTAAAGAAATAAATGGATGATTTGGATAAGCGGATATTGGAGGCTCTGCAGGAAAACGCTGACTTGACCCACGCAGAATTGGCCAAATTGGTGCATAGCTCTGCCCCGACCTGTATGCGTCGTGTGCAGCGACTCAAAGCCGAGGGCTGGATCGCCCGCCAAGTGGCTATTCTTGATGCGGACAAAATTGGGCGCGAATTGGGCTGGGGCTTGCATGCCATTGTGGAGGTCAGCCTAGAGCAGCAAACTGCGCAATGGTTAGATGATTTTGAGCGCGCAGCCTGTGCCAGTGCCGTGGTGCAGCAATGTTGGCGCACCACGGCCGGGCCAGACTTTGTTTTGGTTTTGCATGTGGCCGATATGCCAGCTTACCAGGCTTGGGCCAGTGCTTTTTTAGGCGCAGACCAAAGGGTGCGTCATGTTAAGACCTACTTTGCCAGCAAGCGTGCCAAATTCGGTACAGCCCTAGCTTGGCTGTAGCGCAGTGGCAACAAACCTTTGATGTTCTTTTACAAATTGAAGCAAGGGTGTTAGCGTAGCAGTGCTGTAAAGCGCGTTGCTTTACAGATTTTTTCAAGGAGCGTAAACATGATGAAACAAATCTGGAAATGGACGATGGCGTTCATGTTGAGTCTGTATATGGCCGCTAGTATGGCGGCGGTGGATGTCAATAAGGCTAGCGCCGCTGAGCTTGATGCGATCAAGGGTATAGGCCCGGGCACTTCGGCGCATATCCTGGAAGCGCGCAAGTCGGGTGAGTTCAAAAATTGGCAAGATTTGATTGATCGCGTCAAAGGCGTAGGGCATAAATCGGCCAAGCGCTTTGCTGAAAATGGCCTGACTGTAGGCGGTGTGGGCGTAGAGGGTGTGCCAGAAAAAGCCAGCAAGCCTGAAAAAACAGCCAAGTCGGACAAGAAAGCTAAAACCGATAAAGCAGTTGCGCCAGTAACTGAAACCGATTCAGCCGCTGCGGCAGAGGCAAAGACGGGCAAAGCCGCTAAAGCAGAAGAACGCGCCAAAGTGAAAGCGGAAAAAGCCGCAACTAAGGCCACAAGCAAGGAAGCAGTCGGCAATTGATGTCTTAGGCCGATTGCGCAAAAAACCCGATGCTGCCCGCATCGGGTTTTTCTATAGGCTCAGGCGAACTACTGCTTTTGATTGAAAAGTGGGCGACTTTTCCGTAGGGATTTTGATGCAATGCAAGAAAATAGGGGCATTTTCAACGCTACACTGCTTTCCATGGTAGCTGCCTCATGGAGTTTGAACTTCTGACTGTGGGCACGCCGCCATTTTTGTAGTGCAGCCGCAGGCTGTGTTCGAATAATAGACAAAGGTAGCTAAAAATGAGCAATGTAAACGATTGGTTGACCCCTGAGGCTCAAGCCCTGATCGACAAGGCCGAAGCCATGATCCCCGCGTTGCGCGCACGCTCGTACGATCAAGAAAAAACCGGTCAGGTTGATCCCCAAACCATTGCAGAGATGCATGAGGCAGGTTTTTTCCGCGTCATGCAGCCCAAGCGTTGGGGCGGCTTTGAAATGGATCCCCGTGTTTACGCCTGTATCCAGATGAATTTGGCGCGTGGCGATATGTCCACAGCCTGGATTTATGGTGTGATTGCCGTGCATCCTTGGCAACTGGCGCTCTACCCCGAGCAAGCGCAGCAGGATGTCTGGAGCGAAGACAGCAGCACTTTGATTTCCTCCAGCTATATGCCAGTAGCCAAAGTCACCCCCGTAGAGGGTGGTTATAAAGTCTCAGGTCGCTGGGGCTTTAACTCTGGTGGTAAATATTGCCAATGGGCGCTGTTGGGTTCGGTTATGCCGCGTGAAGACCAGCCTGGCGCTTTCGAGCATGTAACTTTATTGATTCCTCGTACCGATTACCGTATTGAAGAAAATTGGGATGTGATCGGTTTGCGCGGAACAGGCTCGAACGATGTCGTGGTCGAGGATGTTTTTGTCCCTAAATACCGCACACAAATCACCAACGATGTGACTTTGCGTGGTCGCCCAGGTATGGCGGTCAATACCAACTACATCTACAAAATTCCATTTGCGCAGGTATTCCAACGCGCGGTATCCAATTCCAGTATCGGCGCGGTCGAAGGCGCTATTGATGCCTTTATTGCTGCCGCTAAAACCCATGTGGGCAAGCACGGTGGCAAAACAGCAGAGGATGTCAATGCACAAATCGCTACGACCGAAGCCATGATGTGGGTGGACATGACTAAGACCGTCATGCTGCGTAACTTTGGTGAAGCCATTGAAGCCGCAGCTAAAGGTGAAGTCATGCCACTGGAGCGTCGTTTGATGCAGCGTTCACAAGCCTCTTTGGTTCCTAAACAAGCGCACCATGTAGTCAGCGAGCTGCTACGCGCTTGCGGTGCCGCCGGGCCTTGGAATAACAATCCGATTGCGCGCTATTTCCGCGACATTACCGTGGGGCGTTCGCATATTGCCAACAATGCCGATAATTACGCACGCATTCAAGGCGCTGTAGCGCTGGGTCTGCCCAATCCTGACCCCTTCGTGTAATTGATAGCGGCTACTGCCCGGGCCGCAGGCTTGGTTGCTGGCTTTCTCGCCATCCGCATGTGCCCTTTGGTACATTGCGCTGGCTCCAAATCCGAATGCCTAGCCTGCCGCCCGCTCGCTACGCCGCGAAGGTGATGTCAATATCAGCAAATGCCTGCCGCGTGCAGGCATTTTGCTATTATTTTTAAATTTAATAAAGTGAGCTGTTCAGGCAGGTTCTACGCCTGAATTGTTCGAAATGATGCTTAAAAATAGCACGCTTTTCTAAGGTTTGAAACCAAGATGCAAAAAGAACAAAAAGAACAAAAAGAACAACACTACGATTTGGTGGTGGTTGGCAGTGGTGGTGGCGCATTGCTGAGCGCCGTGCGCGCAGCGGATGAGGGTTTGCGGGTTTTGGTTTTAGAAAAGAGTGAACTCTTTGGCGGCACCACGGCTTATTCTGGCGGTGTACTTTGGATACCTTGTAATTACGACCAAGCCGCTAACGGCGTACAAGACGATTTAAAAACTGCATTTAGCTATGTCAAACGCGCCGCTAAAGGGCTTGCCTCGGATGAGCGCATTTTGGCCTATGTGGAAAGCGCCAATAGCATGATGGAGTATTTGCGCGATGGCGTTGGTTTGCCTTATGCCAGCCTGACGCGTTACCCCGATTATTACCAGCAAATCGAAGGCAGCTTAAAAGGCGGGCGCTCTATGGACCCCGCCCGTTTTGACGCCAGCAAACTCGGCATAGACGGCCTGAAAACCATGCGCGACGGCAATAAAACTGCACTCGTGCTGGGGCATATTTGTGTTACCGCCAAAGAGGCGGGCAAAGTGGTGCGCCGTGAAAAAGGTGGCATGACGATGATGATGGGCATCATGGCGCGTTATTACCTCGATCTACCCTGGCGCTTGAAAACCAGCCGTGACCGCAGTTTGAGTGGCGGGCAAGCCCTGATTGCGGCGCTGCTCACAGCCGCGCGCAAACGCGCGGGCAGCATCACCATGCTGCGGCAAGCGCCTATGACCGAGCTTTTGAGCGAAGGTGGCAAAGTTGTCGGCGTGCAGTACACACACAAGGGGCAAGTGCAAGAGGTGCGCAGCCGTTTCGTCCTGCTGGCCGCAGGTGGTTTTGAGCAAAACCAGCAAATGCGCGAGCAATATCTGCCCCAGCCCACCAATACACGATGGTCACACACGCCCCGTGGCAACAACACGGGTGACGCGATTTTGGCAGCGCAAAAACTGGGCGCGCAAACCGCGCTCATGGACAAAACCTGGGGCGCGCCCTCCATCAGCGTGCCGGGTGAGGACGAAAACCGCGTAGTGTTCATGGAACGCAATTTTCCGCACAGCATGGTCGTCAACGGTAAGGCCGAACGCTTTACGAATGAATCTCAGCCTTACCCTGAATTCCAACAAGATATGTTCAAAAGCCATCAAGCGGGCGGCAAAATCGACCCTGCATGGTTTATTTTTGACGCCACTTTCCGCAAGCGCTACCCCATTGGCCCTTTATTGCCAGGCGAGTCCTTTCCCGACGCCATCGTTGCAAAAAAACTCAAAGAAGGTTTCTTTGTGAAGGCCAACACCCTGGCTGAATTGGCGCAAAAAATCGGTTTGGATGCTGCTGCCCTAGAAAAAACAAGCGCGCGCTTCAATGCTTTTGCCAAGCGTGGTGTGGATGAGGATTTTGGCCGTGGCAATAATGCCTTTGACAACTATTATTCAGATCCAGCGGTCAAGCCCAACTCCAATTTGGGTGCGATAGAGAAAGCGCCTTTCTATGCGGTCAAATTCTTCCCAGGCGATATTGGTACCAAGGGCGGCCTTGTTACGGATATGCATGCCCGTGTACTCGGCGCCGATGCCCAAGCGATTGAAGGTTTGTACTGCATCGGCAATAGCTCGGCTTCCGTCATGGGGCCAGCTTACCCCGGCGCTGGCTCCACTATAGGTCCAGCCATGACTTTTGGCTTTCGTGCGGTGGCGCATATGGTCGGCCAGCCCATTGCCTTGAAAAATACCCAATGGCTAGGCTTGGAAGTATGAAAAGAGGAGCTGCTCAGGCAGATTTGACGGCCTAAAACGCAGATTTACCTTATGAAAATGACGACACAAAATCTGCTGATCGAGGTGGCACAAGGCCAAGCCGATTTTGCCGCGGTGTTGGCGCATATTGATGCGCACTATGCGTTTATTCCTACTGCTTTTGATAATGGCAGCGCGCGTAATGCGGCGGGAGAAAACAGCGGCTCGTGCAAGCTGTTTAGTTTTGCGCAGCTGGAGGGTTTGGACGCGGCGCAAACCCTCAGCCTGTTTGCTGAGCATTACCGCGCCGTGCTGGCTACGCCAGAGGCTGGGGACCATGCCAATATCCGCAACTTTATGCAGCATGGGTGGGCAGGCCTGCGTTTTTTAGGTGTGGCTTTAGTGGCGAAATCCTCATAAGCGAGCGTATCAAGACCAAAGCTCAGGCGCTTTATTTGGCCTTGTACGCCACTGGCGGCACAATGCTTGGTGCTATGAATGAAATATCTTCTTATCACCAAGCAGGTTCGGCCGACAGTTTGCCTTTGCGTTTTCTGCCTTTTTTCGGTGCGGCTACGGTTTTTTTGCTATCTGCCTTCACCGTAGTGGCTTTTGATATCGGCTGGTGGGCGCTATTGCTGAGCGCGGCTTTATTGGCTGTCGGCTTGTACGATGTGCTGCAAACCAAGCATGCGGTGCTACGCAATTACCCCATTAGTGGGCATATGCGCTATATCTTTGAGAGCATAAGGCCTGAAATTCGCCAGTATTTTCTGGAAGAAGAAAACGAGCGCACGCCGTTTTCGCGCGCGCAGCGCTCGCTGGTCTATCAACGCGCCAAGGCTGAATCGGATAAACGCCCTTTTGGTACGCAGCTCGATGTTGCGGCCGATGGGTATGAGTGGCTCAACCATTCTTTGTGCCCTAGCCAAATTGATTCGCACGATTTTCGCTTAACCATAGGCAATGCTGCTTGCAAACAGCCCTATAACGCGAGTATTTTCAATATTTCGGCCATGAGCTTTGGGGCGCTTTCGCCCCATGCCATTTTGGCGCTCAATGCCGGTGCTAAAGCCGGCGGTTTTGCACACGATACCGGTGAGGGCGCGATCAGCCGCTATCACCGCGAGCACGGTGGCGATTTAATTTGGGAAATCGCCTCAGCTTATTTTGGCTGCCGCGATAGCCAGGGGCGGTTTGATCCTGAAAAATTCGCCAGCCAAGCGCAAGACCCGCAAGTCAAAATGATAGAAATCAAGCTGAGCCAGGGTGCCAAGCCGGGGCAGGGCGGTCTTTTGCCTGCATCCAAAATTACGCCAGAAATTGCCGAGGCTCGTGGCATCCCCATGGGGCAAGATTGCCATTCGCCAGCCGCGCATAGCGCGTTTTCTACGCCTTTGGAGATGATGGCGTTTATTCAGCAGTTGCGCGATTTGTCTGGCGGCAAGCCTATAGGTATCAAGCTGTGTATAGGCCACCCATGGGAGTGGTTTGCCATGGTGAAAGCCATGCTGCAAACGGGTGTAGTGCCTGATTTTGTCGTGGTCGATGGTGCCGAAGGCGGCACGGGGGCAGCTCCCCTGGAATTTACCGACCATGTGGGCGTGCCATTACAAGAGGGTTTGCAATTGGTGCACAACACCCTGATTGGGGCAGGGCTGCGCAGCCAAGTCAAAGTGGGGTGTGCAGGCAAGGTCATTAGTGCTTTTGATCTGGCGCGCATGATGGCTTTAGGTGCCGATTGGTGCAATGCGGCCAGAGGCTTTATGTTCGCGCTCGGCTGTATTCAATCTTTGCAATGCCATACTAATCGCTGCCCAACAGGCGTGGCAACGCAAGACCCTAGTCGCCAGCGCGCCCTAGACCCTTGGAGCAAGGCTGAGCGCGTGCAGCTCTTCCATGAAAACACCCTCAAAGCTTTAAAAGACATGGTGCAGGCTGCCGGGCTGGAGCACCCAAATGACATCACGGGTGCGCATATCGTGCGCCGCGTGAGTGCGCAAAAAGTGCAGTTGCTCTCTCGCTTGCTGATGAAGGTACACCCTGGAGATTTACTCAAAGGTGATTTGCAAACCCTGCCAGCAGTATTCCGCAATTATTGGCCTGTGGCTCAGGCGGATACTTTTGCTTGCGCCATGCACTAAAACCACAGAGCAGATAAGCGGCGCTGGCAAAGCGCCTAATGGCTTGCGAGGGGGCATTTTTCGCCACTAGAATCGGGCGAACATTTCTAATGGCAAAACGGGAACGCTTATGGCTTGGTTTGGCGGTTTATTCGGCAAAAAAGATGCACAGGCAATGGAGATTTTGCCTTCTGGCGAGGTGGATACGGAAGATGCTTTGGCTGTGCCTGGCAGTAGTGTGGCTGAAGCGCGAGATTTGATTAATCGCGCCGCATACGAAACCTTGCAGCTCAATGGCATTCCTAAGGATTGGCTCAAATTCGAGATATTGACGCTTTCCGATGCGGCTAAAGCCTATTTCCAGCTACAAGTAACCATTCGGCATTGGGATGCCTATTTGCTGATGCACAGCTTTGCCTTTGAGCAAGTGGTTGTGGCGCGCGTGCGTGAACGCAGTTTCCCCATCAGCCGTGCTTTGCGGGCAGTTCTTTGGCGAGTTGCGGCAGATGCGAATTGCCCTTATGACCGTATGCCGCCTAGTGTGGCTTGGACGGTTGATGCCATTGCCCAGCGCGAAAACAATGGTGATTTATTCAAAGCTAAGCCTCGGGCAGAGGTGGTGCAAAGAGATATCGAACAAAGCGAAGAGGATTTTCCTGCGACTTTGCAAGTGGCCAGCAGCGAAGAAGCGGATGCTGCATTGGCTCAAATCATGGCGGCAAGACAAGCACAACAAGGCTTATCTAAAGATTAAGCCGCCCTTGTACAGAAAGGCAGTTCAGCCATGTTAGTTGTATTTCAATCCAAAGCAGCCAGTGATTTCGTGATGCTGGCTAGCCACGCGCAAGAGCTATTGCATATTGCGGGCAAAGATGAGCAGGCTACTGAAGGCGTATTTACCGCCGAGCAAATTCCTGCTGCCTTAGCGGTCTTAGATCAATACAGCCGCGATTTTGATCAGCGTCATCCGCCTGCCCCCGGTGAAGTGGTGGGTAAGGAAGACGACGAGGCGCCAGGCGCTGCCGTGCCCATGCGCCACCGCGCCCAGCCGCTGATGGAAATGCTGCGTTTGGCCGCAGAGCAAGGCACTTTCGTGACTTGGCACACGCAAAAATAAAAAAGCCGTGACACATGGGGCACGGCAGTAGCCAGCGGCTGTAGGCCAGGGCTAATTGCCCAAACTGCCTTTGATTTTTTCCGCCTCAAAATGGTGGGCAAGGCGAGCCGCATCGGTAGGCAAGCAATCTTGTGCGTGCTGTTGCGCGGCCAGTTTTTCTACGGTTTGCCAAAGCAAGGTAATTTGTGCGTCTTGCTGGCTGCCGCCTTCAATCAGGCTGCGTAATGCCAAGCTCACAGGGTCATCGCTGTTGGTAATGCCATATGCGGCAAAGCCGCCGTCTGCTTGTCCCT
>CAZSPW010000044.1:0-15572 GCA_964608575.1 uncultured Burkholderiaceae bacterium
TGGCGGTAATCCTCCACCCGATACAGCGCCAGCGCCCAAAAATGCGGCGGCGTCCACAAAAAGATAATCAGGCACAGCACCAACGATTCCGCCGTGACCGCATTGCTCATGGCTGCCCAGCCCAGCACAGGTGGCATAGCGCCCGAAGCGCCGCCGATCACAATGTTTTGCGGTGTTAGCGGTTTCAAAATTACGGTATAGATGATGGCGTAGCCGACAAAAGTTGCCAGCGTCAGCCACATGGTCAGGGCATTGGTGTAAATCCACAGCACGGCACAACCGGCTGCACACAATAGCGCCGAAAACGCCAATGCCTGAGAGCTGGTTAATTGCCCTTGTGCGGTCGGGCGCCAGGCGGTGCGTTTCATGCGAGCGTCGATGGCGCGCTCAATCAAGCAATTAAAAGCCGCCGCCGCGCCCGCCACCAACCAAATCCCTAAACAAGCCAAGAGCATCTGCAAGGCTTGCGCCATATCGGGCACACCCGGCACGGCCAATACCATGCCAATCAAGGCGCAAAACACGATGAGTTGCACCACGCGTGGTTTAGTCAGTTGGTAAAACTGCCAGGCGCGGCTGCGTTGCCTGTGTGGGGCATCAGTGGCAGTAGCAGTGGCGGCGGCAGTGCTCATAGCAGGCGGGTGGGAAAAGATCGATAACGATTATAGGAAGCCATCAGCAGCAGCCTGAGAGCAGCGAAAAAAGAGCTAATGCCCTCGCTGGCCTCACCACCAGAACAATTCTGGCATTTTCTACAAACTGCCCATTATGATGCCTTTTGCCCCTTTTGCCTACAGCAATGGCAGCGCCCACTTCTTTGCTATGCTTTTATGGTTAATTTATAAGAATACTTTAAGCATATCAGGCTGCAAAACCTGCCTGAGCAGCTATCAAAATCAGCGTAAAAATTGGCAAAAACCACACTGGGGCTGGCATTGGCCTTGGCTGCGATAATTGCTGTATGACTACCAACGCCGCGCCCGCTATTTCATCCGTGTTGACGCTCCATACCACCGCCCCCGACTTTGCCGCGCAATTGCGCGAGCGCCTGCATTGGTCGGCCGCGCAAGACAGCGCGATTGAAGAGCGCGTGGCCGCCATTTTGGCTGATGTGCAGGCGCGGGGCGACACCGCCGTGCTGGAATATTCCGCCCGTTTTGACGGCCTGCAAGCCGCCAGCGTGGCCGATTTAGAACTATCGGCCGCTGAATTAAAAGCCGCTTACGACGGACTGAGCGTCGTGCAGCGCGAGGCTTTAACCCAAGCCGCCGCCCGTGTGCGCCGCTATCATGAGGCGCAAAAAAAGGCCAGTGGCGAGAGCTGGAGTTATACGGACGAAGACGGCACCCTGCTGGGGCAAAAGGTCACACCGCTAGACCGCGTGGGCATTTATGTACCGGGCGGCAAGGCGGCTTATCCGTCCAGCGTGTTGATGAACGCCATCCCCGCCCATGTGGCCGGTGTGGAAGAAATCATCATGGTGGTGCCCACGCCGCAGGGCGTAAAAAACCCCATGGTGCTGGCCGCCGCGCATATTGCGGGCGTGAGCCGCGCCTTCACCTTGGGCGGCGCGCAAGCTGTGGCGGCGCTGGCTTACGGCACGGCCACCATCCCTAAGGTGGACAAAATCACCGGCCCGGGCAATGCCTATGTGGCAGCCGCCAAGCGCCGCATGTTCGGCACCGTGGGCATAGACATGATTGCCGGCCCGAGCGAGATTTTGGTGATAGCCGATGGCAGCACGCCTGCTGACTGGGTGGCTATGGATTTGTTCAGCCAGGCCGAGCATGACGAGCTGGCGCAAAGCATTTTGCTTAGCCCCGATGCGGCGTATTTGCAGGCTGTGCAAGAGAGCATCACGCGCTTGCTGCCCGATATGCCGCGCCGCGCGATTATTGAAAAATCGCTTGGCGATCGTGGCTTTTTTGTGCACACACGCAGCATGGAAGAGGCCTGCGCCATCAGCAACCAGATTGCGCCCGAGCATTTGGAAATTTCCAGCAATGCGCCCGAAAAATGGGAGCCTTTGCTGAAACACGCAGGCGCGATTTTTATGGGCGCTTACACCAGCGAATCGCTGGGCGACTATTGCGCCGGGCCTAATCATGTGCTGCCTACTGCCAGCACGGCACGGTTTTCTTCGCCGCTGGGCGTGTATGACTTTCAAAAACGCTCTAGTTTGATTCAGGTATCGGCGGCAGGGGCGCAAAAACTGGGGCAAATCGCCAGCGAACTGGCCTGGGGCGAAGGCTTGCCCGCCCACGCCCGCGCCGCTGAGCTGCGCTTAAGCCCTGTTCCACCACTGCGCGCTAGCGATTAATCGGCATGAATGCCCCAGTGCAAAACACAGTGGCGCATCCAGATTGGCTGGAATACAGCGAAGACTTAGGCGACGGCCGCTTTGCCAGCCGTGTGCGCGTGACGGGTATCCATTGCGCCGCTTGTGCAGGCACGATCGAGCACTTGCTACAGGGCGCAGGTGCCATAGAGGCGCAGGTCAACAGCGCCACAGGGCGCGCCCGTGTGGTGTGGCAAGCAGAGCAAACCGAGCCAGCCCGCTGGATGCAAGCTGTTGAAAGCGGTGGCTACACCATGGCACCTATTGCCGGGGTGGATTGGTTGGAGTTGACTCGCATTGCGCGCCGCCGCGCCCTATGGCGCTGGTTGGTGGCTGGCTTTTGCATGATGCAGGCCATGATGTTGATGTGGCCGTTCTATGGTTTTAGTGGCGAGATCGATGCGCAAAGCGCGGCGCTGCTGCGCTGGGGCATGTTGATGCTGTCCATACCGGTTTTGCTGTTTTCTTCGGGTGATTTTTTTCGTGCGGCTTGGCGCGATTTACAAAACCGCCGCATCAGCATGGATTTGCCTGTGGCCCTGGGTATCGCTATTACTTTTGTCGTCAGTTGTGCTGCCACTTTTGCGCCGCAATCGCACTGGGGCGATTTACTGTATTTCGACTCTTTGACGATGTTTGTGTTCATCTTGTTATCTGGCCGTTGGCTGGAGGCGCATTTGCGCGTGCAAACCGCTGGTGCCTTAGACGCGATGACCATGCAAGCGCCGCAGCGCGCCAACCGTGTGCAAGCTGATGGCAGCGTGCACAACATCCCGCTATCGCAATTGCGTGTGGGCGATACCGTGCGCGTGCTGGCGGGTGAATTGCTGCCCGCTGATGGCGAGGTTTTGCAAGGCCAAAGTTGGGTAGATGAAAGCCTATTGACGGGCGAAAGCAAACCTGTGCAGAAAACCCCAGGTAGTGCCGTAGTGGCAGGCAGCAGCAACCAAAGCCAAACCTTGCTGCTGCGCGTAGAGAAAGTGGGCACGGACACGCGCTACGCGCAAATCGTGGCGCTGATGGAGCGCGCCGCCGAGGATAAACCTCAGCTGATGCAGTTGGCCGACCGCATGGCGCAGCCCTTTTTATTAGGTGTGTTGCTGCTGGCTGCCACGGCTTTCTTGTGGTGGGCAGGTATGGGGCAGGCGCAGCGCGGCATTGTGGCGGCTATCAATGTGCTCATCATCACCTGTCCGTGTGCGCTCGCTTTGGCTGCACCTGCGGCTTTACTCTCAGCGACAGCGGCCTTGGCGAAACAAGGGGTGTTGCCGCGTCAAGTGGCGGTGATCGAGCGTTTGGCACAGGTGGATACTGCGCTTTTTGATAAAACCGGCACGCTGAGCGAGGATCGTATTGCTTTGGTGCAGACGCAGGCTTTTGGTGCTTACAGCCCGGCGCAAGTGCTCGCTTGGGCGCGGCAATTGGCGGTGCATTCTCTGCACCCTGCTTCACAAGCCTTGTTAGCTGGCGCCAACCATCAGCACTACACCGCAGCAACGGGCGTGCGCGAAATCGCAGGCCAGGGCTTAGAAGGTCAATTGCGTTTGGCCGATGGCCATGCAACGGCCACTTTGCGTTTAGGGCGAGCCGACTGGTGCGGTATTGCCGCCGATGCGCAGGCGCAGCAGTCTGGCGGCACACACAATGGCATGAGCGTTTGGCTGAGCGTGGAGGGCAAGGCCGCAGCGTGCTTTAGCCTAGAAGAAAGCCTGCGCCCTGATGCTGCCAGTAGTTTGCAAGCCTTGCGCGCTTTGGGTTTGCGTTTAGGGCTGCTGTCTGGTGATACCGCCAGCGCAGTAGATCGCTTGAAACAGCAATTGCCGGCATTAGACCTTAGTCGCGCAGCCTGCAGTCCGCAAGACAAACTGGCGCAGCTGCAAAGTTTGCAAAGCCAAGGCAGACAGGTCTTGATGGTGGGCGATGGTATCAATGACGGCCCCGTGCTCGCGGGCGCTCATGTGTCCATGGCCATGGCTGGTGCCGCGCCATTGGCGCAAGTGCAGGCCGATGTGCTGTTGCTGCGCCCTCGTTTGCAATTGGTGCCCTTGGCTGTTGGCCACAGCCGCCGCGCGATGCGGGTGTTAAAACAGAATTTTGCTTGGGCCTTGGCCTATAACGCGGTGGCGATTCCGCTGGCCTTTGCTGGTATTGTCACCCCATGGATTGCTAGCGTGGGCATGGCGAGCAGCTCACTATTGGTTTTAGCTAATGCTGCGCGTCTAGTAAAAACCCCCAAGTAAATACAGGTTTTACAAAGGGTTTACACCCATAATGACTGCTAAGTCATTAGAATACGCCTCGGATGCTAGCCATCCCCCGCTTTTCCTCCCTGAGCGGGAGCCTCTTTTAATAGGCTTTTACACCCCAGACTGGTTCTGGGGTTTTTTTTGCCTATTTTGAAGGCGCAGATAAGCTTTGTGCCAAGGCTACAAATTCGGCCACTGGCACTTCTTCGGCGCGGCGTTGCACATCAAAAGCGCCGCTAAACCCTTTTTCTTCCAACCAGCGCCCCAGGGTGTTGCGCAAAATTTTGCGCCGCTGACTAAAGGCTACTTGCACCAACTCTTCCAGTAAAGGCGGATGCAGCGCCACCGGCTGAGTCCAAGGCTGCATACTGACGACGGCGCTATCGACACGCGGCGGCGGATCAAAGGCTGCGGGCGGCACAAACAGAAAATTTTCCATCTCATACCGCCATTGCAGCATGACAGACAAACGCCCATAGGCCGCCGTTGCGGGCTGCGCCACCATGCGCTCTATCACCTCTTTTTGCAGCATAAAGTGCTGGTCCTGCACCAAATGCGCATACGGCAAAAGGTGAAACAAAATGGGCGAAGAAATGTTGTAGGGCAAATTGCCAACGACGCGCAATTTCTGCGTTTGAGGCGTTGTACTCGCTTCATTATTCATAGCTGCTTGGGCAGTTTTGGCGCCCTGAATACCTGATTTGCCATCATAAATTTGGGCAAAATCGACCTTCAATACATCGCTGGCCACTACAGTCACGCCTGATCGCTGTTGCCAGTAGGCAATCAAGTCACGATCGAGCTCCACCACGGTGATGTGTCCACAGCGCTCTAATAAAGGTTGGGTTAGCGCACCTAAGCCTGGGCCAATTTCCACCAGGCGATCGCTGGGCTGAGGGGCAATGCGGCGCACGATATCCGCTATCAAGCCCTCGTCGGTTAAGAAATGTTGCCCAAAGCGTTTACGCGGAATATGTTTCATACCCGAATTGTGGCATGGCGCTATACCGAGCCAAATCGTAAGAAAAACCGTTGCAAGCGGGTCATATGCCCTCAAACTTTGAATTTTGCGCTTGTATGGATGGGTAGTTAGTGCCTACACTGCCTACCTGATTCGGGAACCCTCTTCTTCCTTTCTTCTCCCCAGACACCTACTGTTTATGCGCACGGCTGCTTTGCAACTTCATTTTCTTTGTGTGGCAAGTACCTGTTTGTTGGGTTTGAGCACGCCAGTTTTTGCCACATCTGATGCGCTGGTGAATCGGGCTGAGGAGTTGTTGCGCACCAAGCAAGCAGCTTCTGCGTTTGCGGCACTCGCGCCTTTAGAGGCCGAGCGTGCAGGAAATGTCGATTTTGATTGGGCTTTGGGGCGTGCTGCATTGGCTAGTGGCCACTATGCCCACGCTATTTTGGCCTTAGAGCGTGCTGCCGCATATGCCCCTGCCCCTGAACTGGCGGCCATTCAAACCGATTTGGCGCGTGCTTATTGGGCTGTAGGCGATACCCAAAGTGCCAAAAAGGTGCTGCAGCACACACAGGGTCAAGCGGCCTCTACCGAGTTAGCGGGCACCATAGACCAGTTTATGCGCGAGATAGATAAAGTCGATATCCGCCAAGCCCCACGCCGCTTTAACCACGCTGCCTATGTCGGCTTTGGTTTCGGCCACGATAGCAATGCCACGCAAGGCCCTAGCGATGCGCTTATTCCTTTGCCTGGAGGTGGTGCACTAACGCCTGCTGCGCCAGCGAAAAGCAGCAATTTTTACAGTTTGAATGCGGGCTACTCTGGGCGCTACAAGCTCAGTCCTGAATGGTCTTGGGTGGGCAGCGCCCACTACGCTTTAAAAAACTATCTGCGCAGCAGTGTGCACGAGGTCGATCAACAGTATGCAGGTCTTGCCACCGGCCCTTCATGGCGCAGGGATCGCCATGAATTCAATTTTCTGCTCAACTATGGCCAGCAATGGCTGGGGCGCACAGAGTCCGCCTATAGCCAAGGCGTAGTAGGCAGCTGGATCTATCGCCCCGATGGCTTTAGCCAGTGGAATAGTTATGTGCAAAGCGACAACAACCATTACCAAGACAACCCCTATGCCAATGCTAGGCGCACCGTGTTGGGCAGTACTTATTCCAAGATGTGGCGCAGCGGTGTATTTGCTTTTGCTGGGGCGTATATAGGCCAAGAAAAGCCAAAATCTAAGCAAGCCAGCCTGCAGCATTTGGGCAATGGTATTTACGGTTTACGCGCAGGGCTGCAATACAACTGGCGGCCTGACTTAGGGCTGTTTACCAGTGTGCAATACGAAAATCGCCAATTTGACGAGCAACACCCCACATTCTTGCAAACGCGACACGACAAACAAACTTCGCTGCATTTAGGTTTGAATTGGAGCCCTAGCCCGCACTGGCGCATCAGCCCCAGCCTGTCTTGGCAAAATAGCCATTCCAATTTGCCTTTATTCCAAGTTCAACGGCGCACCCTGGCGATTAACGCCAGGCGCGAGTTTTAAATCCTAGGCTAAGACTGAGGTTCAGCATGGGCGCTCTCCATTCCTTTTATTTGAATATTCACGCAGCTAGGCAAGCGCCTTGGGGCAGCATGCTGGCCTGCGCGGCCAGGCTGCTGCTGGCGGCTACTATGGCGCAAACGGCTGTAGCGCAAACGGCCCAAACTGGCCAAGCCAAGGCGGGCACCATCATTTTTAGTCAAGGTGATGCCGCCATTGTGCGCGCAGGCGCTTCCATCAAAGCGCTGAAAGGTCAGGCAATCGAGTCGGGCGATAGCCTACGCACAGGGCAAGGCCAGGCTCAAATCCGATTCTCTGATGGCGGCTTGGTGGCTTTGGGCGCACAGTCTGAATTTCAGATCGATCGATATATGGATGCCCTCAACGCACAGCAAGATAGCTTTCTCACCAGCTTGATCAAAGGCAGTATGCGCGGTATCACCGGTTTGATTGGCAAACGCGATCGGCGCAATTACAAAGTGCGCACCGCTACGGCGACATTAGGTATTCGTGGCTCCGCTTACGAATTGCGCTATCAACCCGATGGCAGTGTCTTGGCGCGCTGCGAACAAGATGGCATCGAGTTGTGTACCACTGCTGCTTGCGTAGAGCTGGCAGCGGGCGAGAGTGCCTGGGCATTTGACCCCAAGCAGCCGCCTGTACGCGTAAACGCTCAAGCCGATCTACCCCCTGCAGAAATGGGACGCGATCCGAGCTTGCCCAATGAACGCGTAGATGCCAACGGGCAATCATGGCCTGCCTTACAAAGCCCCAATGCCGTTGGCGGCGGGGGCTATCCTTATGAGGGCGGCAACCCATATGAGGGCGGCGGCTATCCTTATCCGGGCGGCAACCCATATGAGGGCGGCGGCTTGCTCCCGCCTGGGGGTGGGGGTATTGAAGTGCAGCCTAACCCACCAAATACAAATAATCCGAATTCGGTGCCCTCTAGTGGCGGTTAACTGGCAGTTGCATCATCAGCGCGGTGCATGGTTTTTCTAGGCTACGCGCGAGGCCAGCCAGGGTTTTTGCGCCAGCCGCTGAGCTTCATAGGCTTTGATTTTGTCGGCATGGCGCAGGGTCAGACCTATGTCGTCCAAGCCACCAAGTAAGCAATATTTACGAAACGCTTGCACCTCAAACGCGATGCTGCTGCCATCGGGTTTACGGATTTCTTGTGCCTGTAAATCGATGGTCAGTTGATAACCCTCGGTGGCGGCGACTTCTTTGAACAGGCCGTCCACCACATCGCTTGCTAGCACGATGGGCAATAAACCGTTTTTAAAGCAGTTGTTGAAGAAAATATCAGCAAAACTGGGCGCAATTAAAGCGCGAAAGCCATATTGCGCAATCGCCCAAGGTGCGTGCTCACGGCTGGAGCCGCAACCAAAATTCTCACGCGCCAGCAAGATGGATGCGCCCTGATAGCGCGCTTGGTTCAATACAAAATCAGGGTTAGGCTGGCGACTGGCGGGATCCATGCCAGGCTGGCCGACATCCAAATAACGCCATTCATCAAACAGATTGGGACCGAAACCCGTGCGTTTAATAGACTTTAAAAATTGCTTAGGAATGATGGCATCGGTATCGACATTCTCGCGATCCATGGGCGCGACCAGACCTGTGTGTGTCGTGAAGGCTTGCATATGCGGTCTTTCTGCGTTTTTTACTATGTGTTTACTATGAAATCAGGAGCTGCTCAGGCAAATTTAGCGGCCTAAAACCCCAAAAACACCCCTAAAAAGGGGCTTTACGCTTCGCTAGCTGCCTCAGGGACTACGCCCAAAGGCATGACGCTATTGAGGAACATGCGTACCAGCTCGGTCTGGCGGCGCGCCCCAGTTTTGCTAAAAATAGAACGCAAATGCGCTCGCGCGGTATTGTGCCGAATACCCAAGGCAACAGCAGATTCCTCTAGCGACAGGCCATTGGCCAGTTGCGTAGCTAAGGCGGTTTCGGCCGGAGTCAGGGCAAATAATTGCTGCGCCAATTTCGCAGGCGGATGCGGATTGCCATCGGGGTCACGCACAAACACGGCGACTGCGGGTACGCCTTTGCCATCTATCCATGCACCGGCAGGGACGGGGCGCACCACCAGTCCCCAAGGAGCTTTGCCTGGACCGCGGGTGACGGACAAGGCCTCCACCACGCCCGGAGTTTCTTCTTCACCGCCTTCGAGCACATCGGCAATCATGCGCTGGAGCTTTTTGTTATCTGCCGAAACATTAGCCAGTAATTGCCCGCCGACCACGCGCAGGCCATCGGCTGCATCTAATGCCTTTTGTGCAGTGGCATTGGCCTGCAACACATTGCCTTTATGGTCCAGAATGATGGTGCTGACCATCAGCTGGCTCATGGCTTGGCTGTAGAGTTGGCCAATTTGCCTGCCCTGATTGATGCCCTGCGTCAATGCCAAAGCACGCTGCAGGTGCGGCACCAACATTTGTGTCAGGCGTTTGTCCGCAAGGTTGAATGGGTCTTGATTTTCTGGGCGCGTGAAGCGCAGGCCGTAAATACCGCGGCCTTCGGTCATGAAATCGACTGCCATCATGTGATACACCTGATGGGGTTTGCACCATTCGTTATAAAACTGGCTGGCGCGCCAATCGGCGTCAGACAAGAAGTCGCCAATAGTGACGATCTGATTGAGTGGCAAGCCGATAAATGGGCTGCTCATATAAAAAGGATTAGCGCCTGATCCTCTGCGGTTTTTTCCCGCACCTGTGACGATAGTGCCTAAGCCATCTGATGAGCCGTGGCGCACAATGAGCGAGGCATTATTGGCCTGCACGATACTAGCAATGGTGTTCAGGCAAGCTTCCCAGCGCGCGGGATCTATCGCCGCATCGTAAATCTCTTGCAAAAGCTGGCTGAAATATTCCAGCTGATTGGCCGCAGGCAGGCCACTCAAGGGGCTAGAGATTTGTGCACTTTTTGAGGCCAGCGGGGCACGCGCAGCAGTCTTGGCCGTTTTGGGTGGCGCGGACGATTTTTTTGCTGGTGTTTTTTTTGCGACGGGCTTTTTACCCTGATCTGGCGCAGCAAGCATGGCACGCGCGGTTTTTTTTGCAGCTGGCATCGACTCGGCAACCTATAAAAACTTTTATAAGTAACAGCCCCTGTGTGGTAGTTTTAAAGGGCACACAGCGCACTGCGGGCGGGCGGCATAGCGATAAAGCAGCCACAACAAAGGTGGCGGAGTGAGAGGGATTCGAACCCTCGATGCGGCTCTACACCGCATACTCCCTTAGCAGGGGAGCACCTTCGGCCTCTCGGTCATCACTCCTAGCCGTAAGCTCGGCATTATGCCTCAAACTTGAGCCTTCTTGACCGCATGGGTCAAGAAAAACCGATGTTTAGCTTGTTTGGTCTAAGTCGAAAGCCTTGTGCAGGGCGCGGACAGCCAATTCCATGTATTTTTCATCCATGACGACCGAGGTCTTGATCTCACTGGTGGAGATCATTTGAATGTTAATGCCTTCTTCGCTCAACGCACGGAACATGGTGCTGGCTACGCCTACATGGCTGCGCATACCGATGCCAACGATAGAGATTTTGCAAATCTTGGGATCGCCCTCGACGCTGGCTACACCTAGTTTTGGGGCAACGCTGCCTTGGAGCAAGTCCAAGGTTTTTTGATAATCACCACGACTGACGGTGAAGGTGAAATCGGTTTTGCCGTCTTTAGACAGATTTTGAATAATCATGTCCACTTCAATTTTCGCTTCGGCAACACTGCCTAAAATTTGGTAGGCAATACCAGGCATGTCAGGTACGCCCAATACAGAAATTTTGGCTTCGTCGCGGCTAAAAGCGATACCAGAAACGATGGCTTGTTCCATTTTTTCGTCTTCTTCAAAAGTGATAAGGGTGCCTGAGCGCTCTTCTTCTTCAATAGCGATATCCCAGGGGGTAAAGCTGGACAAAACGCGCAGGCGCACTTTGTATTTGCCAGCAAATTCGACTGAGCGAATTTGCAGTACCTTGCTGCCCATGCTGGCCATTTCTAGCATTTCTTCAAAGCTCACGCTGTTGAGGCGGCGCGCCTCTGGCACCACGCGTGGGTCGGTGGTGTAAATGCCATCGACATCGGTGTAGATTAGGCACTCATCGGCTTGCAGTGCTGCGGCCACGGCGACGGCAGAGGTGTCAGAGCCGCCTCGCCCCAAAGTGGTGATGTTGCCATGTGGATCTACACCTTGAAAGCCCGTCACAATAACCACGCGACCTGCATCCAAATCTGCACGGATACGCTGGTCGTCTATCGAGGCGATACGCGCCTTGGTGTAACTGCTATCGGTTTTGATGGGCACTTGCCAACCTGCATAGCTGACCGCTTCCACGCCCTGGGCTTGCAGGGCTATGGCTAGTAAGCCGACAGAAACTTGCTCGCCCGTTGATGCCAAGGCATCCAATTCGCGGTAATAGCTGGCGCTGGGTTTGGCCGGCGCCAACTCTTTGGCCAAGCCCAATAAGCGGTTGGTTTCGCCACTCATGGCGCTGGGCACTACCACCATTTGGTGGCCTGCGCGCGCCCATTTGGCAACGCGCTTGGCGACATTGGCGATGCGCTCGGTGGAGCCCATAGAGGTGCCGCCGTATTTATGAACGATGAGCATGGTAAGAAAAGTCAAAAAGCCCAGAGCAAATCTAGAGATTTGCAAGAGCGCAGCAAAAAACACTGGATTATAAAGGGCGGGTTACTAGGAGCATGTTGCAAAAAAAGAGGGGGCGGGATTGTAAAAAATACGCATTCCCCCTAAAAAGGGGCTAGATATTGCGTGGCCGTGGTCTAAAAATCCCGCCCTTTTTACAAAGGAATAAAAGATGCATGTCGTAACCAAGGTATTCAGCGGTGTCGCCCTGTCTTTGGCTTTGGCCGCCTGCGGAGGTGGTAGCTCTTTGGTTAATGGTGGCAGTTCAGGTTCGGGCGGCGCTGGCGCGGCGGGCAGCGGCAGCTTGATCATCAGCAATGCCAGCCCTAGCAGCTTGAATGGCACTTGCAGCGCCAGCAATATCACCTCTACAACTACAGGCGTGTATGTGAATCGCCAAGCCACTTTATCTTGTGGCGCGAGCAGCAAACTCTCATTCATCATTGATACGAGTACGAATGCATTAGTAGATGGCGATACGACCATTACCTTGACCGATGCAGGCACTGGGGTCATGGCGCTGTGCTCTGGTGCTGGGGGAAACTGTCCGCAAGTTAGCCTTGATGCGGGCGCTAAAAAATTGAGTTTTGCCAGTCAGACATACGCCGCAGGAGGCATCAGCTTCACGGTGAACGGTAGCGTGACTTATTAAGCGTGTTGGTGTGTGCAAAACGGCGCCTACTGGCACCGTTTTTGTTGTGTAGTGTGGCACTCGTTATCATGTGCAGCTTATGAAAACTGCCCCTGCTGCTGCCGCAGCCTCATCTTCAGCCCCCCTTAGCCCCAACGATTACCTCATCAAAGCACTGCAAGCGCAGGTTTACGATGTGGCGATTGAGAGCGATTTGCAGATTGCGCCCAAATTGTCCGAGCGCATCGGGCACACGGTGCTGCTCAAGCGTGAAGATCAACAGCCTGTTTTTAGCTTCAAGCTGCGTGGGGCGTATAACAAAATTGCACAGCTGTCGGATGCACAAAAGAAGAAGGGTGTGATTTGCGCCTCGGCGGGCAATCACGCACAGGGTGTTGCCTTGGGCGCTAAGCGGATGGGGCTGAAATCCACGATCGTGATGCCCACAACCACGCCGCAGCTCAAGGTCGATGCGGTCAAGCGTTTAGGGGGCGAGGTGGTGCTGGCTGGCGAGAGTTATTCTGATGCCTACGGCCACGCTAAAAAACTCGAAGCGCAAAAAGGCATGACTTTCATCCACCCTTTTGATGATCCAGCGGTCATCGCTGGCCAGGGCACGATTGCGCTAGAGGTGCTCAAGCAAGTGCAAGCTGTCAATAGCAATCAGCTCGATGCCGTATTCGTTGCGATTGGTGGCGGTGGTTTGCTTGCGGGGGTGGCCAGTGTGTTGAAAACTTTGCGCCCTGATATCAAGGTCATTGGTGTGCAAGCGGCAGACTCGCATGCCATGCTCGATTCGGTGCAAGCCGGGCGGCGCGTGGAATTGGCCGATGTGGGCTTATTTTCTGATGGCACTGCGGTGAAGTTGGTGGGCGAGGAAACCTTCCGCATCGTCAGCACGCCCGGCTTGGTCGATGGCTTTATCACCGTTAGCACTGATGAGATGTGCGCGGCTATTAAAGATGTGTTTGACGATACCCGCGTGGTGGTGGAGCCTGCTGGCGCGCTGGCCGTCGCTGCTATTAAAAAATACGCCAGCAGCCACAAACGCAAAAACGAAAGTTATGCCTCGATTGTTTGTGGCGCGAATATGAATTTCGACCGCTTGCGCTTTGTGGCCGAACGCGCCGAGGTGGGCGAGGAGCGCGAAGCCCTGTTCGCTGTGACGATGCCCGAGGAGCGAGGCAGCTTTAAGCGTTTTTGTGAACTCATTGCCGATTTACCAGGCGGGCCGCGCAATATCACCGAATTCAATTACCGCATGCGTGCGGCCTCCGCGAGTCAAAGCCAAGCTCAAGCCCATGTATTTGTGGGCATTACGACACCTAAGCGTGGTGAGAGTGCCAGCATCGTCAAGCAATTTGTCAAGCACGGCTTTGCCAGTGTGGACATGACGCACGACGACTTAGCGCGCGACCATATCCGCCACATGGTCGGTGGCATTAGCCCTGCGGCGCAGGATGAGCGCCTGTTGTCTTTCACCTTTCCCGAGCGCCCCGGTGCCCTGATGAAATTTTTGGCCGCCATGCGCCCCGGTTGGAATATCAGCCTATTTCATTACCGCAACCAAGGCGCTGATTACGGCAAAATTCTCGTTGGCCTGCAAGTGCCCGCTAAAGACGAAAAAGCCTATCAAAGCTTTTTGCAAAAACTCGGTTATCCCTACACCGATGAAAGCGCCAACCCTGCCTATCGTTTGTTTTTGCGCTGATATCCAATCGCAAGCAAAAGCGGTCTAGTCCAAAAGCATGGCTGCGACTGGGGGCGGCTCGTTAAAATTGCGGCCTGTATCCGAAGGGCGGCCAGCTGCCTGTTCACACAACACCAATACCGTTTCAAAGGCTAGGGTATGAATTTAGACTTCACCGACGAACAATATGAGCTGCGCGACGCAGTGCGCAAGTTTTTGTCTAACGAGCATCCCGTGGGGCAAGCCCGCGATAACATCGATGGCAAAAAGCTTTATAGCCAAGCCGTGTGGAAAGGCCTGGCCGATATGGGTGTCACGGCCTTGATGCTGCCTGAGAGCTGCGGCGGCCATGGTATGGGCGCGCTGGAGCTGTGCGTGGTGGCGGAAGAAATTGGCCGCCAAAATGCCTGCGTGCCTTTGATTTCGTCTCTGTATCTGGCTACGCAAGCCGTGTTGTTGGGTTCGACCGAAGCGCAACAACAAGCTTGGTTGCCTAAAGTTGCCGAAGGCAAAATCGCCACTTTAGCCGCGCCGCTGGATAGCAATGCTGGCGACAAATTGCTGGCCCATGTGCCCACCTTTGATGGCCAAGCCTTGAGTGGCACAGCCGCACTGGTGACGGATGGCGCGATTGCTGATTTAGCCGTGGTTTTGGCCAAAGACAAGGCAGGCAAAGCCGTGCTGGTGCTGGCCGATTTGAATGACACGGTGGCGCGTCGCACGCTCGATTGCGTGGACAACTCCAAGCCTTACGCTGAATTGACTTTCAAAGCCACGCCCGCCACGGCTTTTGATGGTGGCCAAGACGCTTTGCAAGTGCTGGAACAAGTGCGTTACCGCGCTGCCGTGCTGGTAGCTTTTGAACAATTGGGCGGTGCCGACATGGCGCTGGAAATATCGGCAGCCTATGCGCGCGAACGCAAAGCTTTTGGCAAGCCCATCGGCGTGTACCAAGGTATCAAACATAAGCTGGCCGATATGTTTACCGCCAATCAATTGGCGCGTGCACACTGCTACTACGGCGCTTGGGCGCTGAACAGCAATGCGCCAGAATTGGCCAAAGCCGCTGCGGGGGCCCGCGTCACGGCCAGCAACGCCTTTACCCTAGCGGCGCAAGAATCTATCCAAACCCACGGCGGTATGGGCTTTACCTGGGAAGTCGATTGCCAACTGTTCTACAAACGCGCGCGTCAATTGGGCGTGATGCTGGGCAGCGTGCACGAGTGGCGCGAAATTCTGGCGCGTGAATTGCAAGCCGAGTTTGAGGCCGAGTCGCAAGCAGCCGCTTAAAGCCTATTTTTAGATCAATTTTGGCATTTTAGGCCGTCAAATCTGCCTGAGTAGCTATTAAAAAGAAAGTAAACGGAGTCGATATGGATTTCAACGACAGCCCAGAAGAAGCAGCATTCCGCCTAGAAGTACGCACTTGGCTAGAAAGCGTCGCACCGCGGAAAAAAACTTCTAACGAAGCCTTTGGCCGCGAGCTGAGCATGGAGCAGCGCATG
>CAZSPW010000045.1:0-15515 GCA_964608575.1 uncultured Burkholderiaceae bacterium
TTGACAGGCAAACAGGCAGGCTGATGTGTGTGGGCAATGGGGAGGTGTGCCGCCGCCATACCCCAGAGGGCGTCAAAACCCTAGATTGCCCCAGCCCCACGCATTGCGAACTGGCTCAGGGCGGTTTGGCTTGCAAGCTTTATGGCCGCTTGCATGTCAGGGTGGATGCACGGGTGGATGGGCCCAATCAGGCAGGGGATGCCGTCCAGCAGGGGCAAAAGCCAGATGTAGATGCAGACTCAGCAGCAGCCTTGCCCGGTCCCAGTTTGAGCCTAGGTGATGACGATATCGGCAGCTTTGTGTTTCGCACCACGGGTTACAACAGTGTGCGTACCTTGGCAGCGCGCCTGCAGTATTACCAAGCGGTATCTGGCGGAAAGCTAGCCAGCATGCCGCTGGAGCTGAAGCTGCGGGCTAAGAGCACAACGATGTCTCGTGGCACGCCCATCTACTATGCCGATCTGGCAGTGCGGGAGGGCTTGAGCCTGCAGGCTGCCGTAGCCCAAGCACAAAGCATCCATCAAGCCCGTGCAGCTGCAGGGTTTGACCAAAGTGCGCTGGATCAAGCTGCGCAATGGGGTTATGCCAATGGTGGCTTTGAAGAAAGCGATGAGGATGGCCTGGATGTGGTGGAGGAGTTTTACCCCAGCCAGGCTGCTAATGCGCAGATCAGCGAGGGTGAAGTTCGAGGCGAGCCACCGCTACAACCCAGCCCACGGGTGCAAGGCCTGCAAGCCAGCCTGAAACAAAAACTGGCGCAGAAGGCGCAGCCCAAGCAGGAAAGCGCCCTTCATCCCACCAACAGTCATTAGCGTTTCATTCGCTAGCCACTAAGGAAAAGCCCTGCCGCTGTAAACGGCGGGGCTTTTGTTTTATCTATTTTTTTAAAGGAGTATGACCATGCCAAATTGGTGCCAAAACGAATTGCAGATCAGCGCCAGTGCTGAGACCATCCAAGCCATCAAGACTTTGACGGGTTTGGACAAACAAACTTTCTCTTTCCAAGCGATACACCCCATGCCCTCAGCCCTCGACATCCCCAAAAGCAGTGCCGCCAGTTGGGGAGCAGATGTGCTAGCTGGAGATTGGCAGGGCTTTGTAGAAAGGTTCAAGGCGTCTTTGTTGGAAGTTAGCCCTGAACTGCCCAAAACCCGAGAGGCCTTGATAAACCTGATTCAAACGCATGCACAGCAGTTCGATGGGGTGAGCCTTGCCCTGGGAGAGCAAGCCCTTAAAAACCGTACCGAATACGGCTTTGATGATTGGTACGACTGGCGTATTGCCAACTGGGGCTGTAAGTGGGACATCGGGGAGGATGTGCAAGTCATCAGTTTGGAAGAAACCGCCATCCATATCGGCTTTGATACGCCGTGGTCGCCGCCTGTCGGGGTGATGCAAAAGCTTTGTGAGCGCTTCCCAGACATTGAGCTGAGCTTGAGCTATGCAGAAACGGGGTGTTGGTTTGCAGGGCAAGTGCTCGGTAGTAGCGGGCAGGCTGAGGATTGCCCCGTCCTAGAAGAGGAAGTTAAAAGCTTTTGTACGCAGCACTTCGGGACGGAGTTTGATGATGAGGAGGATTGCGAAGAAGAGAGAGAAGAGTCTCAAAAAAATGCTGATGCGGCGCCAGTGAAAACGCACTAAGCGCTGCTTATATAGCCAGCTCACGCTGGCTATTTTTTTGCCCTGCAAGAGACTATTTCGGACGCATCAGGCGTGTGATGACTGCAAAGCCATCGCAGATGCTGGCGCAGTTTTCTAAACTGCGCCAAAATAGCGCCAATTTCCTGAAGAACTGTGCCAACCGCGCCAATCACTATGTCTTCCACTGCCCAAATACTCCGCTGCATTCAAGAGGCTCAAGATGGGCTGGCGCTTGCAGAATTATTGAGCCAATTCCCCGCTCTAGCCCGAAGAAGCGCCCAGCGTAGCATCGCCAAGCTGATTGAAGAGGGAAAAGTCACAGCGCAGGGGCAAGGGCGGGCAAGGCGCTATTTTGCGGCGCAGCCCCACGCTGCCGCTAGCCCGACACGGGCGCAGGAGTTGAAGACGGATGCTTTCCCCTCATTCATTCCCTTGTCTGCCGATAGCCAAGATGTGCTGGCCTACATTAACCAGCCTTTGCAAGCGCGTAAGCCCGTGGGCTATCAGCGCGATTTTCTGGATAGCTATCGACCAAACAAAACTTGGTATTTGCCTGCCACCTTGCGCCGCCAATTGCACCAGATGGGTAAAACGGCTGCGGTGGGCGAAGCTGCGGGCACTTACAGCCGCGCCATCCTAGGCCGCTTGCTGATTGATTTGTCTTGGGCATCCAGCCATTTGGAAGGGAACACTTATTCTAGGTTGGATACGCTGGAATTGATAGAGCACGGTAAAGCCGCTAAAGGCAAGGCGGCCATGGAAACGCAGATGATTTTGAACCACAAGACAGCGATAGAGCTGCTGGTGGCCAATATCGACAGCGCCCAATTCAACCGCTACACGCTGATGAATCTGCACAGCGCCTTGGCAGAGAACTTGCTTCCCAACCCCGCCGATGAGGGGCGCATACGCCAGCATGCGGTGGATATAGGACGGAGTGTGTATCGCCCGCTCTCTACGCCACAGCAAATTGAGGAAGCCTTGGATGTGCTTTTGAGCAAAGCCGCCCAAATCCAAGACCCGTTTGAGCAGTCTTTTTTTATGATGGTGCATCTGCCCTATCTGCAAGCCTTTGCCGATATGAATAAGCGCACCTCGCGTTTGGCTGCCAATCTGCCTTTGTTTCGCGCCAATCTCTGTCCTTTGACTTTTTTAGGTGTGCCTGAGCAAGCCTATAGCCGTGCGATATTGGGCGTGTATGAGATGACACGGGTGGAGCTGCTGCGCGATCTTTTTGTGTGGGCTTACGAACGATCCACGCAAGAATACCTGGCCATCAAGCAAGAGCTGGCTGAGCCTGACCCTTTGCGCTTGGCTTGGCGCGATGTCATCAAACACAGTATCCGCACGGTTGTGACTCAAGCCGAACGAGAACCACTGGCTTGCATTCAAGAGGCAGTAGCGGCCAGCGTTCCCGCAAACGAACGAGCAGCCGTACAGGCCTTGATTGTTGAAGAACTCAAACGCCTGCATGAGGGGGTGCTGGCGCGTTACGGCTTACGCCCATCTGAATTTGCAGCATGGAAGGCGTTTCAAAGCCATTGACCTTTTAAGTGTCACGCCATACCGCCCCAAGGTAAGAAGCGGAAAAATTACTTTTTAGCATGCCCAAACTCGTAGGGGCTGACAAAGCCTTTTCGGTTTGCGTCCAGGTAGTCTGCCCACCATTGCATCATCAGGCGGCGTTCGTCCAAATGCGCGGCTTTATGAATGTAGGCCGCTCTGACGGAGTTGCGTTCTTGGTGGCTCATTTGCCGCTCAACAGCATCTTTCGACCACTGTCCAGACTCAATAAGCGCGCTACAAGCCATAGACCTAAAGCCGTGACCGCAGACATCTTTTTGTGTGTCATAACCCATTTTGCGTAGGGCATGGTTGACCGTGTTTTCACTCATGGGGCGCTTGGGGTTGTGGTCTCCAGCAAATACCAAATCGTGCTTACCTGTAAAAAAATATATGAGTTTTAATACAGTTATGGCTTGATCACTCAAAGGCACCAGGTGAGGGGTGCGCATTTTTGCGCCTCGTTCGGAGAATTTCACGCCGTCTATGGGCTCGCGCTCAGCCGGTATCGTCCATATTTTTCTCTCTAAATCAATCTCAGACCAACGGGCAAAGCGCAACTCGCTGGAGCGGATAAAGACCAAAAGCGAAAGCTCTACTGCCAGCCTAGTCAGGGGGCGGCCTTCATATGCGCCAATACGCGTTAGTAACTCAGGCAGGCGTTCAAAATCGAGCGAGGCGCGATGGCTAGCTTTGCGTGTAGGCACAACGCCCGCCAGATCGGCGGCAGGGTTCACTTCAATCATGCCGTGCTGTACGGCATAGCGCATGATGCCTGCGATACGCTGTTGGAGTCGAGAAGCCAGCTCTAAATGCCCAGCATTGGCTACCGCCTTAACGGGTGCGAGCAGGCTCTGGGTTTTGAGGTCGCGGATGTCGCGCACACCTAGGCTGGGAAACACATGCGTCTCTAGGCTGCGCAGAACTTTGACGCTGTGGTCAGGGTTCCATTTTTGATTGCTTTTATGCCAGGCACGGGCAACGCTCTCAAAAAGCATATGGCCAGAGGCCTCGAGCTTCTTTTCTTGGCGCTCGGCAGCGGGGTCAATGCCTTCGGCTACGGCTTTGCGTAATTCATGCCGTTTATCGCGCGCCTGGGCAAGGGTAACGAGCGGGTAAACGCCAAAGGCTTCTGTTTTAGACTTGCCTGCGAAACGGTAGTTGCAGCGCCAGTATTTGGAGCCGTTGGGGTGAATCAGCAAAAAAAGCCCTTGGCCATCAAAAAGCTTGTAGGGCGTAGCGGCCGACTTGGCAGCTTTGATCTTGGTCTCAGTCAAAAGCATGAGGTACAAATTTCAGATTGAAGGTACATTCCAAAATGTACCTGTAAATGTACCTCCAAACAAGCGTTGATGCCCGTGGAGTTGGCTTGATGCCAATTGACGGCTGTAGACTGTAAGTTGTTGATTTTGCTGGCAAAAAGGCAAAAAAATAGACCTCCGAAGAGGTCTATTTACCCATTGCTGGTGCCGGAAGCCGGAATCGAACCGGCACGGTGTTTCCACCGGCAGATTTTGAATCTGCTGCGTCTACCAATTTCGCCACTCCGGCAAGTGTGAGGACTGAGGTATCAGCGAAGCCACAGATTATGGCATAAAAAACGACGAGGTTTGCCGTATGATGCGCAAATGCAGTACAAAACTTTGCAAGATACCGTAGGACAAACGCCTTTGGTGCGTTTGCAGCGCATGGTCGGCAGTGAAATGGCCGCCAGAGGCAATGTGATTTTGGCCAAACTAGAGGGAAATAACCCCGCAGGGTCGGTTAAAGACAGGCCGGCCTTGTCTATGATTCAAGAAGCGCAGGCGCGGGGAGATATCGCGCCAGGCGATACCCTGATCGAAGCGACTTCTGGGAATACAGGCATTGCGCTGGCTATGGCCGCAGCGGTGTTGGGCTACAAAATGGTGTTGCTGATGCCAGAAGATGCCAGCCGAGAGCGCGTGCTGACGATGCGCGCTTATGGTGCCGATATTATTTTGACGCCTAAGGCTGGTAGTATGGAGCTGGCGCGCGATATGGCGTTGCAAATGCAGGCCGATGGCAAAGGCAAGGTACTGAATCAATTTGCCAATCGGGATAACCCGCTAGCGCATATGCGTGGTACGGGGCCAGAGATTTGGCAGCAAACAGGCGGCGAAATTACGCATTTCGTCAGCGCCATGGGCACCACGGGCACGATTACGGGCACCTCGCAGTTTTTAAAGGCGCAAAATCCTCAGGTGCAAGTGATCGGTGTCCAGCCCGAAGAGGGCGCGCGTATTTCTGGCATACGCAAATGGAAACCTGAGTATTTGCCTGAAATTTATGCGGATAGCCGCGTGGATATGCTGGAATATGTGAGTCAGGTCGAAGCTGAAAATCTGTGTCGCCGTTTAGCCCGTGAAGAAGGTATTTTTTGTGGGGTGTCCTCAGCTGGGGCTTGCGCTGTTGCGCTGCGTTTGGCACAAAACTTGCAACATGCAACGATTGTTTTTATTGTTTGCGACCGAGGCGATCGATATTTGTCAACGGGATTGTTTGAATAAATTGCCTTTGTTTTTCTGACGATTTTTGTATACGCATGCGCCCACAAGAGCTTTTACAACACGCTGCTGCCCTGCTGTCCCCGATTTTGCAATTTACGCAGACGACGGAGCAGACTTTGGCGCAATATTTCAGACAAAACCCCAAAATTGGGGCGCGTGAACGCGCTTTACTGTCTGATATCAGCTATCGCGTGGTGCGTTTGAAAAATTTATTGGTATCGCAGGCCGAAGCCGCCCCGCGTGGCATAGGCAGCCAAGAGCGAAAATTGGCGCTGCTGGGCATGAAAAAACACATGGCCTATTTTGAAGCGGGTTTGAGTGAGGCCGAACGCGAATGGCTGGCCGTGGCGCACCAAGTCGATAGTCAAGATTTGCCCGAAAACCTGCCACCTGCACAACGCCACAATTTACCCGATTGGTTGGCGCAGAAACTGATGCAGGAGCTGGGGGATCACTTTTGGCCTTTTGCTTTTGCCGCTTTACAGCCTGCCAGTGTCGATTTACGCGTGAATACGGCTGCCCATAAAACCCCAAAAGTGGCAGCAGCTTTGACGCAAAGCGGTATTGAAAATAGCCCTGCCAATTTTGCCCCTGACGGCCTGCGTTTGCATGAGCGCAAAAGCATTAAAAAACACCCCTTGTATTTGCAGGGCGCTTTCGAAGTTCAGGACGAAGGATCACAACTGATTGCCTTGCTGACGCAAGCTAAGCGTGAAGAATTGGTGGTCGATTTCTGCGCTGGCGCAGGCGGTAAAACTTTAGCCATGGCCAGCATGATGCGTGGCAAGGGTAGGGTGTACGCTTTGGATGCCTCAGCCACTCGGCTAGAGGCACTGCGCCCCCGCATGGAACGCGCCAAGCTAGAAAACATCTATCCCATGGCGATCAGTGCAGGGGATGATGAACGCGTGCAGCGTTTATTGGGCAAAGCCGATTGCGTGTTGGTGGATGCCCCTTGTTCGGGGCTGGGGACGCTGCGCCGTCAGCCTGATTTAAAGTGGCGCCGCCAGCCTGAGGAGCTGCGCCGTTTTCAAATGCTGCAATTGGCGATTTTGCGTGACGCGGCGCGCTTGCTCAAGCCTGGTGGCCGCTTGGTTTATGCCACTTGCAGCGTTTTATGCGAAGAAAATGAAGAGGTGGCGCAGATGTTCAGCAGCGCGCACCCTGATTTTTTACCCCAAGCCGTGGCTGATATTTTGCAGAAGGCGCAAGTGCCTGATGCCGCTACCTTGGCAACAGGGGGCGATGATGGCCGTCTGTATTTACGCACCTGGCCGCACTGGCATCAGGTGGATGGTTTTTTTGCGGCGGTTTGGAGCAAGAAGGCAGCTTGATGTTCAATCCCTGCGCGCAACCAGTGCAATGCCTTGCGCTCTTATCTGTGCAGCTGTTCAAGCAATCAAAAGCTGGCTAATGGCCTGCAGTTCGCGGCGCAGGCGACTGATGCTGTCCCAGTCGGTCGGTGTGTTGTTTGCTGTGTCGGCCGAATGTCCTGACAGGGGGCTGCCGCTGCTGGCCTCACTAGCCCTGCTAGGCTCCGCATCGCGATCTATGGCAAGCGCCATGGTCGTAGGTGTAAAGGTGAATGACTGTAAATCGCCAATCGCAGGCTGGCTGAGCAGGCTTTGGTGTTGCTGCAATTGATTGCGGGCGCCGCTGATGGTGTAGCCGTGCTCGTATAACAGCTCGCGAATGCGGCGCACCATCTCCACCTCATGATGCTGGTAATAGCGGCGGTTGCCACGGCGTTTAATGGGTTTGAGCTGGTCAAATTCTTGTTCCCAATAACGCAGAACATGGGGTTTGACGCCGCACAAATCACCGACTTCACCTATCGTGAAATAGCGTTTATTGGGGATGGTGGGCAAGTCAGACATGGCAGCAACAGCAATAAAGAGCGGTCACTGTAATGCAAAGCCTAGACTCTCGCAAGCCCCCGAGGATTTTGTTCTAAGTTATTGTTTTCCTTAAGGTTTTTGCTATTTTTGCTGGGCAAATAGACGGCTACTTTTGAGTCTGCGGGTGGTAAAAATGTAGATAAAAAACACAGACAAAAATGATAAATGTGAAAAAAATCACACCTTCATCATTTTTTTATTCGAGACGGGCTATTGTCCTAGCCCCAGTTCTGCTAGTAACTGCGCTTCGCGTGCTTGCTGTAAAGCGTCGATGACTTCGTCCAAATCGCCGTCCATGATGAGTAGCAATTTGTACAGGGTCAGGTTGATGCGGTGATCGGTGAGCCGTCCCTGCGGGTAGTTATAGGTGCGGATGCGGTCTGAACGGTCGCCTGAGCCTATCAGCCCCTTGCGCGTAGCGGCTTCTTTGGCGGCGCGTTCGCTGCGCTCTTTGTCGTTGATGCGCGCTTGCAGCACGCGCATGGCTTGGGCTTTATTGCTGTGCTGGCTGCGCCCGTCCTGGCATTCGGCCACGATGCCCGTGGGCAAATGCACGATGCGCACCGCAGAATCGGTCTTGTTGATGTGCTGGCCGCCCGCGCCGCTGGCACGGAAGGTGTCGATGCGCAAATCTGCGGGGTTGAGCGTGATTTCTTCGGCCTCGTCAGGCTCGGGCATCACGGCCACGGTAGCTGCACTGGTGTGAATACGCCCTTGGGTTTCGGTAGTGGGTACGCGCTGCACACGGTGGCCGCCCGATTCAAACTTCATTTTGCCGTAGGCATGGTCACCATCGAAGCGCAGCACAATTTCTTTATAGCCGCCAATTTCGCTGGGCGATTCGCTCATGACTTCTACGCGCCAGCCTTGGTTAGCGGCGTAACGGGTGTACATGCGCGCCAAATCGCCAGCGAACAGGGCCGATTCATCACCGCCCGTGCCAGCACGAATTTCCACAAAAGCGGGGCGATCGTCATCGGGGTCTTTAGGTAGCAAGAGGCGCTGCAGCTCGGCTTCGATTTGCAGCTTTTCTGCTTCGCCGCTGTCGATTTCTTCTTGCGCCATCTCGGCCATATCCGCGTCTTGCAGCAAATCTTGTGCAGCGGCGATATCGCTTTCTAATTGTTGATAACGCGCCCAGCGACCTGCAATCGGGGTGATTTCGGCGTGTTCTTTTGATAGGCTACGAAAAGCCTTGGCGTCGGCCATGATGTCGGGGCTGGCCAACAGGTGTTCTAAATCAGCCAAGCGTTCAGCGTGCTTGGCCAAGTTTTCGCGCAGAAATGCTTTCATAAGGGGGCAGATTGTAGCTTTGCCTTGCCCTTAACCATCTGGCTTTCGCTATGGATAAATGAGCTACTCAGGCAATTTTGACGGCTTAAAACCGTGAAAAATACCTAAAAACTCTTATTCTTGGGCTGTTTGCAGGCGCAGGGCAATTTCGGCCACCAATTGCTGCGCCAACACGCGCTTGCTGGCGCGCGGGATGGCGCGGCTGCCCTGGGCATCGACCAGCAGCAGGGCATTGTCGTCTTGGCCAAAGGTGTCTGGCCCGATATTGCCCACCAGCAGGGGCACACCTTTGCGCTCGCGCTTGGCTTTGGCATGGGCTGCTAGGTTTTCGCTTTCAGCGGCAAAGCCTACGCAATACAAAGCCCCGTTTTGCGCGGCCGCGCTAGCGGCCACGGTGGCCAGAATATCGGGGTTTTCGGCAAACTCCAGCGCGGGCGGCTTGCCGCTGCCGTCTTTTTTGATTTTGTGTGCGCTGGCATGGGCTACGCGCCAATCGGCTACGGCAGCAGCAGCGATAAAGATGTGTGCGCCTGCTACTTGGCTTTGCACTGCAGTCAACATATCGTTGGCCGATTGCACGCTAATGCGGCGCACGCCACGCGGGGCAGCTAAGGCCGTGGGGCCACTGACTAAGATCACTTCGGCACCCGCTTCGCGCGCGGCTTGGGCTAGGGCATAGCCCATTTTGCCGCTGGAGCGATTGGTGATGCCGCGCACGGGGTCTATGGCTTCGTAGGTAGGCCCTGCCGTAATCAACACTTTTTTGCCCGCCAAAAGCTGGGGGCTGAGGGCGGCCAATACATCGGCGTAAATTTCTTCGGCTTCCAGCATGCGGCCATCGCCAAATTCGCCGCAGGCTTGTTCGCCACAGCCTACGCCCAAGCTGCGCGCGCCGTCTAGCACAGCTTGCGCCAGATTGCGTTGCGTGGCGGGGTGCGCCCACATCTCGCGGTTCATGGCGGGCGCCAGCAATAGTGGCGTGCCTGCAGGGCGGGCTAGGCAAGTCAGGCTAACAATCTCGTCGCTGCGGCCTTGCGCCAGTTTGGCGATGAAGTCGGCGCTGGCTGGGGCGATGACGATCAAATCGGCATCGCGCCCCAAATGGATGTGCGCCATATTGTTGGCGGGGCGGGCATCCCATTGGTCGGTAACCACAGCTTGGCCGCTGAGCGCCTGCATGGTCACTGGGGTGATGAAGTGGCAGGCGGCCTCGCTCATCATGACTTGCACCTGCGCGCCCGCTTTGGTGAGTAGGCGCAGCAGCTCGGCGGCTTTGTAGCAGGCAATGCCCCCTGTGAGGCCGAGAAGAATTTTTTTACCGTGAAGTTCTTGCATAGGCTGGCATCGTAGCATTTTGTGTGGCGGCAAGAGTATGTTGAGATTTTGTGTAGAATCGCGCCGCAAGAATAAAAATTCTCCAAGCCTGGTAGGCTTGCGATGGTGAGTAACAGCAGCTAGCCTTTGGGGCTTTCCCCCAGCTCAGGCACTGAGCCCAAGCATACGCAGCTTATAAGCAGTAAAGCGTTTTTCGCTACTTGTCTGCTGCTTCTCGTGCTGTATAGCTGTGCTTCTGTGGCCGAGCGTGGTGCTTAGTTTGCTGGCTTGGACTAGCCTTCGCTACTTCCTTCATTTCTTTCCCTCCCCCCTCTATTCCCGCTTTCATCAATCAAGTTAGCTTTCTTCGCTACTGATATTTTTCGCGTATCACGCTGGGGCTCTGCTCCGTCGGCGCGCTCTCTTGGTATTTTTCACCATGCATTTAAACGAACTCAAAAACCAGCATATTTCTGCCGTGCAACAGCAAGCCGAAGAGCTGCAAATCGATAACGCTGGCCGTATGCGCAAGCAAGAGTTGATGATGGCCATCATCAAAAAACGCGCCAAAGCGGGCGAGCAAGTGGTGGCCGATGGCGTGCTGGAAATTTTGCCCGATGGCTTTGGTTTTTTACGCAGCCCAGAGGCCAGCTTTACCGCCAGCACCGACGATATTTACATCAGCCCCAGCCAGGTGCGCCGCTTCAATCTGCATTCAGGCGATGCGATTGAAGGTGAGGTGCGCATCCCCAAAGACGGCGAACGCTATTTCGCCCTGAACAAGCTGGACAAAATCAACGGCATGGCGCCCGAACAGATGAAAAACCGCATCATGTTCGAGAACCTGACGCCGCTGTTTCCCACGCGCCAATTCCGCTTGGAGCGCGATATCAAGAGCGAAGAAAACATCACAGGCCGTGTGATTGATCTGATTGCCCCCATCGGGTTTGGCCAGCGCGCTTTGCTGGTAGCGCCACCAAAAAGCGGCAAAACCATGATGATGCAGCACATTGCCCACGCCATCACCGCGAATAACCCCGATGTGCATTTGATGGTGCTGCTGGTGGATGAGCGCCCTGAGGAGGTGACGGAGATGCAGCGCAGCGTGCGCGGCGAAGTCATCAGCTCCACTTTTGACGAACCCGCCACGCGCCATGTGCATGTGGCCGAGATGGTGATCGAGCGCGCCAAGCGCCTGGTTGAGCTGAAAAAAGATGTAGTGATTTTGCTCGACTCCATCACCCGTCTGGCGCGTGCCTATAACAATGTCATGCCATCGAGCGGCAAGATCGGTTCAGGCGGTATTGATACCAACGCCCTGCATAGACCCAAACGCTTTTTTGGCGCGGCGCGCAATGTGGAAGAAGGCGGCAGCCTGACCATCATCGGCACCGCCCTGGTGGATACTGGCAGCCGCATGGACGAAGTGATTTTTGAGGAATTTAAAGGCACGGGCAATAGCGAAGTGCATTTGAGCCGCCGCCTGTATGAAAAGCGCGTTTTCCCTGCTATCGAGCTGTCCAAATCAGGCACGCGCCGCGAAGAGCTGCTGCTCTCGCCTGAAATTCTGCAAAAAACCCGCATCCTGCGCCAATTCATCCACAGCATGGACGAGGTTGAGGCGATGGAGTTGATGTTGAAAAACATGAAGGCGACGAAGAACAACAGCGAATTCTTCGACATGATGCGCAGAGGCGGTTAAGCCCAGCAGCAGGTATAGCCTGCCGCGCATCCATACAAAAAGGCTACCCTAGAGTAGCCTTTGTTTTACGCTAAATGAACTATAAATAAATGAGCTGCTCAGGCAGATTTGGCAGCCTAAATCACCGATTTAATACCTAAAAACAAGCACCAAGCGACTGAGTACCAAGCGACTCAACACCAAACGGCTAAGCGCCAAATTCTTGTCCCAATTCGGCTGCACGGGCTGCGGCTTTGTGCATGGCTGCATCAATAATGCCAGCCAAGTTCGCTTCTTGCATTGTGCTTAGCGCCGCGTAAGTGGTGCCGCCTTTGCTGGTCACGCGCTCGCGCAGGGTGGCAGGGCTTTCGGGCGAGGCCGCAGCCAGATGGGTTGCGCCTGCGAAGGTGGCCAAGGTCAATTGCTTGGCGGCCGCTGCGCTCAAACCCAGTTTTTCGCCTGCGGCCATCATGGCTTCCATAAAGTAAAACACATAGGCCGGGCCAGAACCTGAAACGGCCGTCACCGCGTCTAAATCGCCCTCTTGCTTGACCCAAACCGTTTGCCCTGTGGCGGCCAAAGCCTGTTCGATTTGGGTTTTATCGCTGGCGCTGACGGCGGGCAGGGCGAATAAACCCGTGATGCCTTGCCCCACCAAGGCGGGGGTGTTGGGCATGGCACGCACAATGCGGCTGCTACCCAGCCAGGCGCTCAAGCTGGCGGCCGTGATGCCAGCGGCTACGCTCAAATGCAAGGCCTGTTGCACAAAAGCGGCGCTTTGCGCGGCGACTTCTTTCAACACTTGGGGCTTGACTGCCCATACCACCATATCGGCGCTGCCTATGGCAGGGTTGGCAGCGGCGTGCAGCACGATGCCCGCAAAATCTTGCGCCAGCTTCTCGCGCTGCGGGGCATAAGGCTCCACCACTTGAATTTGGTTGCTGGGCAGGCCATTTTTCACCAAACCCGCGATGATGGCGCTGGCCATATTGCCGCCGCCGATAAAGGCAAATTGCATGATGCTTTCCTTGAAAAAGAGCCCGTGGCCTTAGCGCGTAGCGGCCAAGCGGCGTAGGACTTGGCCGGCCAGGTCTTCAGCCATGTCGCGGTAGAGCATTTCCTCCTCGCCCTCTTTAGATAGCACGATGGCCTCGTTGTAATTGATGTCGCGGCGTTGTTCCAGCTCTACGGGCTGGCCTAATTCGCGCCCATCGGCGGCCAACAGGTGGTAAGCAAAATAACTGGAGAGCTGCAATTCACGCGTCAGACCAAATGCATTGGCGCCTATGCTGCGTTTGCTTTGCTCGTCGCGATCAATTTGCAGCACCACTTGTGCCTGTGCGCGTTGTGCTGGTAATTCCAATAGCACTAAACCTGGTACGCCCTGCAATTGACGGCGTAGTGCAGTGGCCGTGGGGCCGCTAGCG
Organism: uncultured Burkholderiaceae bacterium; assembly: GCA_964608575.1. Taxonomy (GTDB): domain Bacteria; phylum Pseudomonadota; class Gammaproteobacteria; order Burkholderiales; family Burkholderiaceae_C; genus JAMIFN01. The sequence goes on from CAZSPW010000045.1 coordinate 13,346, forward strand.
CTTTGCTCTAAAAATAGCGAGGTAAAAGGCAGTTGTTCAGAGCCTTTGAGCGCAAAACCGCAAGCGGCCAAGAGCGTAGGTGCTGCAATAATAAGAGCTGCTCGGGCAGCAAAGACGCGGCGATTTTGCATTTAGACCACCAAATTGACTAAGCGGCCAGGAACGACCACGATTTTTTTAGGCGTTTGCCCCGCGCTGTGCTTGGCAAAGGCTTCGCTGGCTAAGGCTATGGCCTCTATCTGCGCCTTGTCTGCGGCAGCGGGCACTTTCAGTGCGCCGCGTAGTTTGCCATTGACCTGTAGCATGAGTTCGATTTCATCTTGCACCAGCGCGGCTTCATCCACTTGTGGCCAAGGCGCGTCCAGCAAATCGCCTGCTTGCACGGCATAGCCCAAACCTTGCCACAGTTGTGCGGTGATATGCGGGCAGGCGGGGTAGAGGGTGCGCAGCAGGATAGACAGGCCTTCGGCCAGTACCGCGTCATCAGCAGGCACAGGGCTGGTTTTAAAGCCTTCCAGCGCGTTGAGCAACTTCATGCAGCCCGACACCACGGTGTTGTATTGCATGCGATCGTAATCGAATTGAATTTGCCCCAGCACCATATGCAGTTCGCGCCGTAGGGCTTTGCCAGCCTCGCTCAAGTCTGCCTGCACGGGCGCTGTGCCCACGATAGCTGCGATACGGCTTTGTTGCGCGGCGGCAAAATTCCAGACACGGCGCAAAAAGCGGTAGCTGCCTTCCACCGCAGCGTCGTTCCACTCCAGCGTGGCCTCGGGCGGGGCGGTGAACATGGTGTACAGGCGCGCGGTATCGGCACCGTATTTTTCGATCAAATCTTGTGGATCCACGCCATTGTTTTTGGATTTGGACATGGTGCCCACGCCCTCGTAATCTATGGCGGTGCCTACGGGCAGCAGGCCGTCGGCGCTTTCTTGGGGGCTGATGAGTTTGGCGCCCACTACTTTGCCGCCGGCATCCAGCACATGTTCCACATCTTTGGGCCAGAAATATTCTTTGGCACCCTTGGCCGTGCGGCGGCTGTAGATGTGGTTCAGCACCATGCCTTGCGTCAGCAATTTTTTGAAGGGTTCATCGACTTGCAGCAAACCCAAATCACGCATGACTTTGGTCCAGAAACGCGCGTAGAGCAGGTGCAAGATGGCGTGTTCAATGCCGCCTATATATTGGTCCATGCCGCCCTTGGCCATCCAATACGCTGCGCCATCGGCTACCATTTTTTCGCTGTTTTGCGGGTCGCAATAGCGCATGAAATACCAGGACGAATCGATAAAGGTGTCCATGGTGTCGGTTTCGCGCCGTGCCTCTTTGCCGCAGCAGGGGCAGGCCACTTTGAGGAAGCTCTCGCATTTGTTCAGCGGGTTGCCGCTGCCATCGGGCACCAAGTCTTGCGGCAGCACCACGGGCAAGTCATGTTCTGGCACGGGTTGCGCGCCGCAATCTTCGCAGTGGATGATGGGAATCGGTGTGCCCCAATAGCGCTGGCGGCTGATACCCCAGTCGCGCAAACGCCAAGTGGTTTTCTTCTCGCCCAAGCCTTTGGCCGCCAGCAATTCGGCCACTTGATCTACGGCGGCGGTGTAGCCCAAACCGTTCAACTCGCCAGAGTTGACGCAAACGCCGTCTTTTGTGGCGTACCAGTCTTGCCAAGCAGCGGCATCAAAGGCGCTGCCCGCCGCATCAGCAATGACTTGATGAATAGGGATGCCGTATTTCAGCGCAAACGCAAAATCGCGCTCATCGTGCGCGGGCACACCCATCACCGCGCCGTCGCCATAGCTCATCAGCACATAATTGCCTACCCACAGTGGCACTTGCGCACCAGTTAATGGGTGCGTCACCGTCAAGCCCGTATCCATGCCGACTTTGTCTTTCAGCGCCAGCTCGGCCTCAGTCGTGCCGCCTTGCTTGCATTCTTCAATAAAGGCAGCGAGCTTGGGGTTGGATGCGGCGGCGTGTTGCGCCAGCGGGTGCTCGGCCGCAACAGCGGCAAAACTCACGCCCATGATGGTGTCAGCGCGGGTGGTGAAGACAAACATCTTGCCGCCGCCTATCAATTGGCCATCTGCGCCTGCAATGCTGTGCGTAAAGGCAAAACGCACGCCGCTGGATTTGCCTATCCAGTTCTCTTGCATCAGGCGCACGCGCTCGG
>CAZSPW010000046.1:0-15207 GCA_964608575.1 uncultured Burkholderiaceae bacterium
GCTGGCTAAATTCACGCTGGCGTTTTGCAACTGCGGAATGTTGGCCAAGGCTTTCTCCACACGATTAGCGCAAGAGGCGCAAGTCATGCCCCTGATGTGAAGGTAAAAACGGATTGAATTTGGGGCGGTCATAGCTGGCAGGGTTTTGGTAGTTCAAGCGCTTGGTGCAGAGGGGTTGTTGAGCAAAAATAACAAGCTATCGCAAGGCGAGCTTGGTACCGGCTCTTGTTCTTTGTGTCCAATGTCGTTAACCTCTTGCCTGAGTGTTGTTGAAGGAGCCACTATGTTTATTTTCCATGTTCCTGATATCAGCTGCCAACACTGCGTGGCAGCGATCACCGCATCTGTGCAGGCCGCAGATGCCGCAGCCAAGGTGCAAGTGAGCACTGAGACCAAAGAGGTGCGCGTGGAAACCCGTACATTGGATGAGGAGGCGGTAGCGCTGGCGATTGCTGAGGCCGGCTACACCGTGCAAGTAGGTTAATTTTTCGAGAAATTCTAGATTATTTTCGATGGATTCTGCCTGAGTAGCTCCCAATTTAGGAGTCCCTTGCCCCTGTTGCGCCCCTGTTTGATCAGACATATTGGTCGCAGCCTAGGCCATTTGGAATGGGGATTACCCTAAATCTAGGCGGATAATAGAGGGTGCTATGGATATCCTATTTTTGCTGATCCCGCTGTCGGTGGTACTGGCGCTTTTTATTTTGCTGGCGCTTTGGTATGCCGTTTACAGCGGGCAATTTGAAGATATCGAGTATGAGGCCGAGCGCATCTTGGATGAGGCTTGACCCGCATCAAGGGCGTTCAGAGTTGGAACTGTCATACTGCTGGGCGCACAAAAGTAGATAAATTGATGAGGTAAGCGATGGAAAACACCCTAAGCAGCCCTGCCAATACGGTCGTTTATAACGATACCGTGGTGCGGCAGTTTGCGCTAACTACCGTTCTTTGGGGCGTAGTTGGTATGTTGGTTGGCGTCATTATTGCGGCGCAGCTGGCCTTCCCCGAATTTTTGGGTGGCATTCCTTGGTTGAGCTACGGTCGCTTGCGCCCCTTGCATACCAATGCTGTGATCTTTGCTTTTGGCGGCTCTGGCCTTTTTGCCACGGCCTATCATGTGGTGCAGCGCACCTGCCAAGTGCCGTTGTTTGCGCCGAAGCTGGCTTCTTTTACCTTTTGGGGCTGGCAGGCTGTCATCATCGGAGCGGTGATCAGCTTACCTATGGGCTACACCCGCAGTAAAGAGTATGCCGAGCTGGAGTGGCCAATCACCCTGTTGATCACTGTGGTCTGGGTGGCTTTCGCGATCGTGTTCTTCGGCACTTTGGCGAAACGCAAAGTCAAGCACATCTATGTTGCCAACTGGTTCTTCGGTGGTTATATCTTGGCGATTGCTTTATTGCACATCGTCAATGGCATGTCGATGCCAGCTGGCTGGATGAAAAGCTATTCAGTTTATGCAGGCGTACAAGATGCCATGGTGCAGTGGTGGTATGGGCATAACGCCGTGGGCTTTTTGCTGACGGCTGGCTTTTTGGGCATGATGTATTACTACATCCCAAAACAAGCAGGCCGCCCTGTGTATAGCTATCGCCTGTCTATCGTGCACTTTTGGGCCTTGATTTTTGTCTATATGTGGGCAGGGCCACACCACCTGCACTACACCGCCTTACCTGACTGGGTGCAGTCCGTCGGGATGGTGTTTTCTTTGATTCTGTTGGCGCCAAGCTGGGGCGGCATGCTCAACGGCATCATGACACTCTCGGGTGCTTGGCATAAGCTGCGCGACGACCCCATTTTGCGCTTCCTCATCGTGTCGTTATCTTTCTATGGCATGTCGACCTTTGAAGGGCCGATGATGTCGATTAAAACTGTCAATGCCTTGAGTCACTACACGGACTGGGGTATCGGCCATGTGCACTCTGGCGCCTTGGGCTGGGTTGGATTGATCACCATGGGGGCGATGTATCACCTCATCCCGCGCATGTATGGTCGTAAACAAATGTTCAGTGTCAAAGCCATTGAAGTGCATTTCTGGATTGCGACATTGGGCATCGTGCTCTATATCGCCTCCATGTGGATTGCGGGCGTCATGCAAGGCATGATGTGGCGCGCCGTCAATCCTGATGGTACTTTGGTATATACCTTCGTTGAAGGTGTGAAAGCTACTTACCCCTACTACATCGTGCGCTTGATCGGCGGCATCTTGTATCTCTCTGGCATGTGCATCATGGCTTGGAATGTCTGGATGACAGTAGCCAAAGGGCGTGCAGTCAAAGCCCCTATTCCACAACTGGTGCAGGCTTAAGTCTTGGTCATCTTGGAGTTCATCAATGTCTGACCCTAACGAAAAAATCCCTCTCTTTTCGCATGCGCGGATTGAAACCAACAGCTTCTTAATGATCGTACTGATCGTTGTTGTTGTGTCTATTGCAGGTTTGGTAGAAATCGTGCCCTTGTTTTTCCAAAAATCAACGACACAGCCTTTGACCAAAGCACTCGATGCCAATGTGGTGCAAGATGTCAAACCGTACGAACCTTTGCAATTAGTTGGGCGCGATATTTATCAGCGCGAAGGATGCTATGGCTGCCATAGCCAAATGATTCGCCCCTTTTATGCTGAAACTTTGCGCTACGGCCATTACTCCGTTGCTGGCGAGTTTGTGTATGACCACCCCTACCAGTGGGGTAGCAAACGCACAGGGCCAGATTTGGCGCGCGTGGGCGGCAAATACAACGATGAATGGCATCGCGTTCATTTAAATAACCCGCGTGATGTCGTGCCTGAATCCAATATGCCTGCTTACAGCTGGTTGGAAGAGGCTCAAATTGACAACTATCCAATTGCCAATCACATGAAAGCTTTGCGTCGTGTCGGTGTGCCGTACACCGATGCACAAATTGCAGGCGCCTCTGCCCAGCTCAAAGGGAAAACTGAAATGGATGCGGTGATCGCCTACCTGCAAGGTTTGGGTCGGGCGCTGCAGTGATTTTTTGTCTTTAGCCCTGAAAGGAAACTACGATGGAACTCAATACTCTGCGCATCATTTACACCTTGCTGAGCTTGGCGTTTTTTGTTGGAGTTTGTTTTTGGGCTTATTCCTCACACAACAAAAAAGAATTGGAAGAGGCAGCCATGCTGCCTTTCCAAGATTGATACCCCTTCACCTCACACATCATTCTCATCAGAAAGCGTAGCCTAGGGTATGAGCGACTTTATTAGCGACTTTTGGTCGCATTACATCACTGTTATTGTTTTTCTCGGTATTGCTGGCTTGGTCTGGCTGTTGATTTTTGCTGGTTTTAAAAAGGTCAACAGCGCAAATGATGGCTCGACTGGCCATGTCTGGGATGAAGATTTGCGTGAGCTGAATAACCCTTTGCCTATGTGGTGGGTTGGTTTGTTTGTGATAACCATTGTTTTTGCTTTGGGTTATCTGTATTACTACCCAGGCTTGGGCACCTACAAGGGCGCTAGCCAATGGACTTCTGTGGGTGAGTACCAAAAAGATAAAGCCAAAGCGCTGGCGCAGGCCGCGCCTGCTTACGCGGGTTTTCAAAATAAAAGTGTAGAAGAGTTGGCGAAAGACCCCGCGGCGATGGATATCGCTGCCCGTTTATTCGGCAATAACTGTGCTTTGTGTCATGGCTCCGATGGTCGCGGCTCTAAAGGCTTTCCTAATTTGACCGACGCTGATTGGCTGCATGGTGGTAAGCCAGAAAACATTGTCGAAACGCTAGAAAACGGTCGCATGGGCGTCATGCCAGCTTTTGCCGAGGCGGTAGGCACCCCAGAAGATGTGCGCAATTTGGCCAATTATGTGCTTAGCCTGTCGGCAAGCCCACACGATTCTGTGCGGGCGCAACTGGGTAAATCCAAATTTGTGGTCTGCGCTGCTTGCCATGGTGCAGATGGTAAGGGCAACCCGCTCATGGGCGCGCCTAATCTGACAGACAATGTTTGGCTTCACGGCTATGGTGAAGACTTCATCATCGGCATGATTAACCATGGCAAAACCAATCAAATGCCTGCACAAAAAAGCCGCTACGATGCCACGCAGATCAAGATGCTGGCCGCCTATGTTTGGGGTTACTCTAACGGTGGTGTGAGCGCACAACAACTGCGATAGCGGCATAAGACACGGGCTGTCTTACTAGCCCTAGTGTCGCTTACTCTGTGCAAAAGCCCAAAGCCATCTTGGTTTTGGGCTTTTTTGTTGGACTAAAGCGCGAGGCTATTTGACGCGCCGCAAACTCCAAAGCCCTATCTGACCGATAATTGCTGCAGTGCAAAAAAGACGGTGAAAGAGCAGGTTCCCATGTCGGATAAGCCCCATAAGAAAGTCATTCCTATTGCCCAAGTTGATGACGAGGGGCATTACCTCTTTCAAAGTGAAGACAAGGTTTACGCGCGCAGCGTCAAAGGCATTTTTAATAGCTGGCGCTGGATTTTTGTGTGGCTGACACAAATTGCGTTTTATGTCACACCTTGGCTCAATTGGGGTGGGCGTCAGGCCGTGCTATTTGATTTAGATGCGCGGCGTTTTTATATTTTTGGTTTGGTGCTCTACCCTCAGGATTTCGTTTTTCTGGCGGCGCTGCTGATCATTTCTGCCTATAGTTTATTTTTATTTACCGCAGTTGCTGGCCGCTTGTGGTGCGGTTATAGCTGCCCGCAAACGGTTTATACCGAGATCTTTATGTTTTGGGAGCGCTTGATCGAAGGCGATCGCCTCAAGCGCATGAAGCTCGATGCGAGTCATAGCTTTGAGCGCTATTGGCGCAAAGGGCTGAAACACTTGGTCTGGCTGTTGATTGCCTTGTGGACGGGCTTGAGTTTTGTAGGTTACTTCGTTCCTATTCGTACATACGCATTAGAGCTTTTTACCTTTACGGCATCTGGTTGGGCTTTGTTTTGGACGATTTTTTATGGCTTCGCCACTTATGGAAACGCGGGCTTCATGCGTGAGCAGGTATGCAAATACATGTGTCCTTATGCCCGTTTCCAAGGAGCGATGTTTGATAAAGACACGCTGATCGTCACTTATGACACGGCGCGCGGTGAGCCTCGAGGCTCGCGCGGTAAAGATGTGGATTACAAAAGCCAAGGCTTGGGCGATTGCATCAATTGCACTATGTGTGTACAAGTTTGCCCAACGGGGATAGACATTCGCGACGGCTTGCAAATGGAGTGCATCGCCTGTGGTGCCTGTATTGATGCCTGTGACGATGTCATGGAAAAAGTGGGTTATGCCCCCGGCTTGATTAAATACACCACCGAGCATGCGGTCGAACGCAATTGGGGCAAGGCAGAGGTTATACGCCGAGCCTTCCGTCCGCGTATTTTGATTTATGCTGTGATTTGGTCGGCTCTGATCATCGCCTTCTTTGTAAGCTTAGGCTTGCGCAGCGATTTTAAAGTGAATGTAGTACGCGACCGAGCCACGCTAGCGCGCATTGTCGATGGCGGGAACATTGAAAATGTTTATCGTATCCAAGTGATGAACACTACCGAAAAGGTGCAAACTTACACATTACAAGCTGAAGGCTTGCCACAGTTGCAAATCCATGGGGAAACCCAACTCACGCTTAAGCCCGCAGAGGCGCGCTGGGTCGTGGTGCAATTGCGCATGCCTTATGGCTTGGAGAAAAAATCAGGCTCGCATAAGGTCAACATTCTGACAAGCAATCAAGCTGGTCAAATCGTGCGCGAGAAGGCCATATTCTTTATCCCGCGCTGAGGAACATCATGACGACTCAAACAGAACATTCCGCGCAAACGCCTTCAGCACCGTGGTACAAGCACCCTTTGGTTTGGCTGGTTATTTCCGGACCTGCCATTGTCGTGCTTGCCGCGTTTTACTCGGCCTATATCGCCTATAGTGGAGCCGATTTATTGGTTCAAGATCAGCGTGAAGCCACGCGCGCGCATGCTCTAGAAGATGTGAGTGCTGACGCGGCTACCCATCCTGGACTCATTCCTGCGGACAAAGTGCGGAAAATGGGCGCCAATGCAGAAGCCGTCCATTCGGCAGATCCCGCTGACGCGCAAACACCCAAATAAATTGCAAAAAGGTGCCAGATACAGGGTAATTCTGTAAAAGACGGCATATGAAAAAGTGCTAAAGTGAATTCTCCAAAGGTGGACATAAGGCTCGCCTAAATAAAGGAGATGCACATGAAGTACAAGCTGATGTGGAGTTTGTGGCCTGGATTTTTAGGCGCGTGCGGCTTAGAGTTGTTTGTTTTTGCAGCACTCGATCCTCAGCAGTTTCGCATCTTCAATACATGGGATATTGTGGATACCAATTGGATCTATACCCTGTGCTTCTTTATTTTTTGGGCCGCGTGTTTTTGGGCCAGTTTTATCGCCCTGATCTTGGCAGATAAGAACGCCATGCCTTTGATGCAGGCAGACTAAGCAAGTCTTTTTTTAGCTCTAGAGTGCCTGCAAACGCAAAGGCACTCATGCTTTCGTCATAAGCCTGGGCTATGATGCCAAGCGTGTGCCGCGTATTTGTTTTGTGGCCACTTTAGACATCAGAAAGCCTTGATATGCCTCGTCATGCCACCCGTATTGTTGCCACTTTAGGCCCGGCCTCATCCAGTTTAGAAATCTTAGCCGCCATGATCCAGGCGGGTGTGAATGTTGTGCGTTTGAATTTCAGTCACGGCAGTGCGCAAGACCATATTGATCGCGCCAATTTGGTGCGCGAAGCATCCAAATTAGTAGGCCGAGAAGTGGCCATCATGGCTGATTTGCAAGGCCCTAAAGTGCGTGTAGGCAAATTTGCCGCAGGCAAAATCCAGCTACAAATGGGGCAAAGCTTTGTGCTCGACGCCAGCCGCACTGAGCTGGGCGATGAGCAAGGCGTGGGCTTAGATTACAAAGAATTGCCGCGTGATGTGAAAAAAGGCGATGTCCTTTTGCTCAACGACGGCTTGATCGTCATGACGGTGGAAAAGGTGGTGGGCGAACAAGTGCACACCACGGTCACCATAGGCGGCGAGCTCTCGAATAACAAAGGCATCAATAAAAAAGGCGGCGGTTTGACTGCGCCCGCCCTCACAGCCAAAGATATGGACGATATCAAAACGGCCATGAGTTTTCAGGCAGATTATTTGGCCGTGAGCTTTGCCAAAAGCGCCACTGATATGGAAATGGCACGCCAGCTAGCCAATGTGGCGGGCAGCCAATGGGGGCATAAACCTGGCTTGATCGCCAAGATTGAACGAGCAGAAGCGATTCCGCGCTTGGAGGAGATTTTGCTAGCCTCCGACGGCATCATGGTCGCGCGTGGTGATTTAGCGGTGGAGGTGGGTAACGCCGCAGTGCCTGCCCTACAAAAGCGCATGATCAAAATGGCGCGCAAACTCGATAAAGTGGTGATTACTGCTACGCAGATGATGGAGAGCATGATCACCAACCCCGTGCCTACGCGTGCCGAGGTATCGGATGTGGCCAATGCGGTGCTCGATGGTACCGACGCCGTCATGCTCTCGGCTGAAACTGCCGCCGGTGCTTATCCGCTGGAAACGGTGCAAGAAATGTCGCAAATTTGTAGCGCCGCCGAAGCTGCCGAGGTGCTGGAATTTGATAACAATTTTGCCGATTTACAACTCGAGCGCATAGACCAATCCATCGCCATCGGCGCCTTGTTTACCGCCTATCACTTGGGCGCAAAAGCCATCGTCGCCCTCACCGATAGCGGCTCTACACCGCTGTGGATGAGCCGTTATCGTATCAATACCCCTATCTATGCACTCACGCCCAAATTGGCTACGCAACGCAAAATGGCGCTCTACCGCAATGTGCGCCCGCTGCTGATGGGCCTGCATTCCGACCGTGATGCCACCCTGGCTGAAGCCGAGCAGCAACTCATCGCGCGCGACATCATGAAGCCTGGTGATGTGTATGCCATCACCTGCGGCGAACCCATGGGCGAGCCTGGCGGCACCAATATGTTGAAAATCTGCCGCGCTAAATAAAAAACACTATTTTTTTAAGAGCTGCTCAGGCAGGTTTGACGGCTTAAAACCCTGAAAACCTGCCTGAATTCATTTTTTATGCCTAAACCCCAAAAATCCTCTAGTGTCGATTTGCCGCCAGAGTTCGCAGCCTTTAATCCGCAACTGCTGCAAGCCCTGCATATCCTCACGCGCGAGGGCAAGCTCAACCAGGATTCGCGCCGCAAACTCAAACAGGTGCGGCATCTACTGCAGTTTATTGAACCACTGCTGCGCGAAGAATTGGCGCGTCATGCGGATATCAGCTTGGTAGATCATGGTGCGGGCAAATCGTATTTGGGTTTTTTGCTCTACGACAGCTTTTTTCGCCAGCATGCCCCCAGTGGCAAAGTCGTCGGCATCGAACGCCGCGCTGATTTGGTGCAGACCAGCCGCAGCCTAGCGCAGCAATTTGGTTTTCATGGCATGGCCTTTGTCGAGGCCGAAGTGGCGCAGGTGACGCAAACGGGTGCGGGCCAAGCCCTGCCCAGGCGCATAGATGTGGTGACGGCATTGCACGCCTGTGACACCGCCACAGACGATGCGATAGATTTTGCGCTGGCGCAGCACGCGCGCCATATCGTGCTGGTGCCTTGTTGTCAGGCGGAAATGGCGGCGGCGCTGCGCCAGCACAAAGCACAGCTAAAAAATCACGCGCTCTCGGCCTTTTGGCAGCACCCTATCCACGCGCGTGAATTTGGCAGCCACAGCACCAATGTCATGCGCAGCCTGCGCCTGCAAGCCTTAGGCTATAAAGTCACGGTGACGGAATTGGTGGGCTGGGAACATTCCATGAAAAATGAACTCATCATCGCCAGCCTGCCGACGCAGCCCGATAGGGCAGGGCAAGAACGCGCAGCGGCGCAATTGCAAACCATGCTCGATAGCCTAGGCTTGCCTGAACTGCAAAAACGCTTTGCGATTGTCTAAAGTGCAGGCTGCATCTAAAGGCACTCCGCACTATTGAAAAGTGAGCTGCTAGGGCAGATTTTTCGGCCTAAATGCCTGAAAACACCCTTAAAAATAGCCTAGTAGCAGCCAATGCTGGGTGCAGTGCCGAGCCGGCTCACAGGCCGCAGCGTCGCATCGTGCCAAAGGCTTGCTAGGCGCGTGCCAGAGCCGGACAGCAAAAAGCCGTTCAATGCTGCATAGCCTGCCAAACTTTTTCCAGCCGTTTGATGGAAACGGGTTGGGGCGTGCGCAGCTCTTGCGCGAAGAAAGACACGCGCAGCTCTTGCAGCAGCCAGCGCACTTCTTCCAGGCGCGCATCGTGCTGGCCTTTGCGCTCTGCCAGCAAACGGGTGTAGCGTTGCTCTTGCGGGCGCAGCTCGGCCAGTTTTTGCGCGTCGCGGGCGCTATCGGCGCGGATTTTGTCTAGACGGATGACGATGGCTTTGAGGTAGCGCGGCAAATGCGCCAGCTGCGCCCAGGGCGTGGCGGCGATAAAGTTTTTAGGCACCAGGCGCGCCAATTGCTCTTGCGTGTCTTTTTGCGCTTCGGGAAAGGCGCGCGCGTCTTTGATCTTGCGGTTAGCCGCAGCGTACTCCGTCAATATATGGCCTGCCAGCCTGGCCACTTCATTGGCGATGAGCGTCAGGCGCGTGCGCCCTTCTTCGGTGCGCTGCTGAAAAGCGGCTGCGTTTTGCGGTAAAGGATCAGTCAGAAATGCACGATCTAAAGCCACTTCGATGATTTGCGCGCGCAGTTCATCTTGCGTGCCCAGGGGCATATAAGCCACGGCCATTTTTTGTAAATCAGGAATGTTTTTTTCCAAATACTTCAGCGCGTCCTTGATGTGCAGCGCAAACAAGCGCCGCAGGCCGCTGCGGTGGCGCGCTGCGGCTACTTCGGGTTCGTCAAAGACTTCAATGCTGACGGCATCGCCTGCGTCTATCAGGGCGGGAAAGCCGATCAAAGTTTGTTGTTGTTTGCCTTTGCCGCGGCGGATTTCTAGCAACTCGGGCAGTTCGCCAAAAGTCCAAGCCGTATAGCGCGTCTCGCTGTCCCAAATACTGGTGTTTGACGCATTTTTTACTTCATTTTTAGGAGCTGCCGAGGCAGATTCTGCGGCTTTCATGGCCGATTTGGCACTGAAATCCTCTGTTTGGGCGGCAGGGCTGCGCAGCGCCGCCAGCGCCTGAAATGCGCCGCGTGCTTGGCTGCCCAGCTCGGCTTTCAATACCGCCAGATTGCGCCCTGCACCCAGTTGGCGGCCTGTGTCGTCCAGCACGCGCAAATGCATCCATTGGTGGGCTTGCAGCACTTCGGTTTTGAAGTCTGTGGGTTGGATTTCCAGCCCTGTTTTTTCTCGCACCAAACGGCGCAGCGCCTCCATCAAACTGCCGTGGGCGAATCGCTCTGGGGCGTTGAGCGCATCGGCAAACTCCTGCGCCGTTTGCGGCAGTGGCACCATGCGTGCACGGGGTTTTTGCGGCAGGCTTTTGAGTAAGGCTTGCACCTTGTCTTTTAACATGCCGGGCACCAGCCAATCGGCGCGCTCCTCGCTGGCTTGGTTCAGGGCGAATAGCGGCACATCGACTGATAAACCGTCGCGCGCGTGCCCAGGCTCGTGCAGATAGTGGGCGGGGCAATCCACGCCGCCCAAACGGATGAGTTTGGGGAAGGCTTCGCTGGTGATACCTGCGGCCTCGTGCCGCATCAGCTCTTCGCGGCTAAAGCGCAGCAGTTGCGGTTTTTGGCGTACAGCCTCTTTGTACCAAGCCGCTAGTGCGGCGGCATTGCACACTTCGGCGGGAATTTGCTTATCGTAAAAATCAAAAATCAGGGCATCGTCCACCAGCACATCTTGGCGGCGCGATTTGTGCTCTAGTGCCTCCACCTGCGCCAAGGTTTTTTGATTCGCGGGCAGAAAAGGCAGGCGGCCTTGCCAATCGGCGCCCAAGGCATTGGGTAGCAAACCTTCGCGGATGAAAATCTCGCGCGCTTCTGCGGGCGCAACGCGCTCGTACTGCACGCGGCGGCCTGAATACACCACCAGGCCGTAGAGCGTGGCGCGTTCACTGGCCACTACGGCAGCGGCTTTTTGTTCCCAGCGCGGATCCAGCACTTGTTTTTTCAGCAAATGCGCGCCCGCTGCTTCCAGCCATTGCGGCTCTATCTGCGCCATGCCTCGGGCGTACAGGCGCGTGGTTTCCACCAGTTCAGCGGCCACCAGCCAACGCGCAGGTTTTTTCTTCAGCCTATTGCCGGGGTGCGGGTGGAATTTGATGCCGCGCGCGCCCAGCCAAGCGTCTTCGTTTTCTAGCTTGAAGCCGATATTGCCGAGCAAGCCCGTGAGCAAGCTTTGGTGCAATTGCTCATAACTGGCGGGCTGGGTGTTGATGCGCCAACGCTGCTCGGCCACGGTGCTGTGCAATTGCTGATAGACATCGCGCCATTCGCGCACACGGCGGATGTTGATGAAGGTTTTGCGTAGCAGCGCTTCCCACTGGCGGTTGCTGAGTTTGTGCTGGGCAAGCGGCTGTGCGGGCGGCTGGCTGCGTTGCACGGTGCTCGCTGCGTCGCCTACCCGCTCAGGTATGTCTCCTTGCTGCGCGCCGTGCGCCTTGCCATCCATCCCGCTCGCACGCTTGCGAGCAGAAGCTTCGTCATGCCCGCGGAGAGCCTGCCCCCGCGAAGGCGTGGGGCGGGAATCCATGTCTTGATGGTTTTTTTCAGTCTTGTGCGTTTTGTCTGCGCCGCCCCTGCTTTTCTCCAACCAATCCCACAGCTTCAACCAGCTAACAAATTCGCTTTTTTCATCGTCAAACTGTGCGTGCGCCTGGTCTGCTTGCTGCTGCACCTCGCGTGGGCGGTCGCGCACATCGGGCACAGACAGCGCAGCGGCTATCACCAGCACTTCGGCCAGCGCGCCTTGTTCGCGTGCGGCCAGCAGCATTCTTCCTAAGCGCGGGTCTAGCGGTAATCGTGCCAGATCGCGCCCCAGGCGAGTTAAGGTTTTGTCCTCATCCACTGCGCCCAGTTCGGCCAGCAAATCCCAGCCGTCAGCGATAGCGCGGCCAGATGGGGCTTCGATAAAGGGGAAGTGCTCTACTGCGCCCAAGCCCAGGGCTTGCATACGCAAAATCACCGCAGCCAGCGAGGAGCGCAGAATTTCCGGGTCGGTAAAGGCGGGTCTGGCGTTGAAATCGGCCTCGTCGTACAGGCGAATGCACACGCCATCGGCTACGCGCCCGCAGCGCCCAGCGCGTTGTCGCGCCGCTGCTTGGCTGATGGGTTCAATCAGTAATTGCTCCACCTTTTGCCGATAGCTATAGCGTTTGACCCGCGCCGTGCCCACATCAATCACAAAACGAATGCCTGGCACGGTGAGCGAGGTTTCGGCCACATTGGTGGCCAGCACGATACGGCGTTGTCCGCTAGGGCGGAAGATACGGTCTTGTTCAGGCTGCGATAGCCGCGCGTACAGCGGCAGCACTTCGGCGTTGCGCAGCACGGGCGAATGCGAGAGATGCCCGCGCAGATGTTCAGCCGCATCGCGAATTTCGCGCTCGCCTGGCAGAAACACCAAGATGTCGCCGCCACCACCACTTTTCGCGCCTGCCCAAAGTTCATCCACCGCATCGGCAATGGCGTGTTGCACGCCGTAATCGCGGCTTTCTTCAAAGGGGCGGTAGCGTTGCTCGACCGGAAAAGTGCGGCCTGAGACCATGAGCACGGGCGCGGGCTGGCGTGTTCTGGCATCGGCAAAATGGCGCGCAAAGCGCTCGGCATCGATGGTGGCCGAGGTGACGATGATTTTTAAATCAGGGCGTTTGGGCAGAATTTGCCGCAGATAGCCCAGCAGAAAATCAATGTTCAGGCTGCGCTCGTGCGCCTCGTCGATGATCAGGGTGTCATAGGCTTTGAGCAGTGGGTCGGTTTGCGTTTCCGCTAGCAAAATCCCATCTGTCATCAGCTTGATGGCAGTGCTGGCGCTGATGCGATCGTGAAAGCGCACCTTGTAGCCCACCACTTCGCCCAGCGGCGTTTTCAATTCTTCGGCGATGCGTGCGGCCACGCTGCTGGCCGCTATGCGGCGCGGCTGGGTGTGGCCTATGAGTTTGCGCCGCTGCCCAGGTTGCGTAGGCTGCGCTGCACGCCCCAAGGCCAGCGCCATTTTGGGCAGCTGCGTGGTTTTGCCCGAGCCTGTTTCGCCGCAGACAATGATGACTTGATGCGCCGCCAGCGCCGCCTCAATTTCTGCGCGCCTGGCTGATACGGGTAAATCAGGCGGAAAATGTATCGGCAGCATAGGGGCGAAGAAAGCAGTCAAATTTTAGTGCCAAATTGGCATTTCAGGCCGAAAATACTGCCTGAGCAGCTCATCTATTGATAGTATTTTTCTGGTTTGGATGAGGCATCAAACAGGTGGCAGCACACTGCTGGCCGCTATGCGGGTTTGTTCAGCGCGGAAGGCTTCGAGTTGGGCTAAAAGCGCCGCATCGTGCTTGGCCAATAGAGCCACGGCAAACAGGGCGGCGTTGGCCGCGCCCGCTGCGCCTATGGCGAAAGTGGCCACAGGCACGCCCTTGGGCATTTGCACGATGCTGTGCAGGGAATCCACGCCTTGCAAATGGCGGCTGGCTACGGGCACACCCAGCACGGGCACCGTGGTTTTGGCGGCCAACATACCAGGCAAATGCGCCGCGCCGCCCGCGCCCGCAATAATGGCTTGCAGGCCGCGCGCTTGCGCTGTTTCGGCATAGCGGAACAACTCATCGGGCATGCGGTGGGCGGAGACTACACGCGCCTCGTGCGCCACGCCAAAGTCTTGCAAAATCTGCACGGCCTGTTGCATCGTCTCCCAATCGGAAGAAGAACCCATAACAACACCGATTTGTATGGCTGCACTCATGATTTGTCCTTTGCCCGTATCTGGCCTTGTGCTTAAACGCGAAAAAGGGGCTGATTTTAGGGCTTTTGCTCGCTTGCACACTTTGGGCCGATTTGTTTTAAGATGCGGCGCGGTTGAACTTTGCCTGTTGATCGGGCGCACTTTTAGGAAAATAAGGCTATGAAATTTCGTTCTGCTCTCGTTTTGACAGCCATGCTGGCTGCAGCTCCTGCGGTTTTTGCCCAAGCTGCGCCACCTGCGGCGGCGGCCTCTGTCAATCTGAATGCGGCTGCACCTGACGAACTGATCCGTTCCGTGTCTAACGATGTATTGGCGCAAATCAAAGGCGATAAAGCCATTCAAGCCGGCGATATCAGCAAAATCGCCGCCTTGGTAGATCAAAAAATTATGCCTTATGTGGATTTCCAGCGCATGACGGCCTCTGCCGTAGGCCGCAGCTGGCGCAGTGCCACGCCCGCGCAACAAAGCAAAATCCAAGCGGAATTTAAAACCTTATTGGTGCGCACTTACGCTGGGGCACTGAGCCAAGTGCGTAACCACACGATTGATGTCAAACGCCTGCGTGCCGCACCTTCAGATACCGAAGTCGTCGTTAAATCGGAACTCAAATCTGGTAGCCAGCAGCCCATTGCGCTTGATTACCGCTTGGAAAAAACTGCCCAAGGCTGGCGCGTGTACGACATGAATGTTATGGGCGTATGGCTGATTGAAACCTACCGTGCCGACTTCGGCAGCGTGATCAACGCGGGAGGTATTGATAGCCTGATAAGCAAGCTGCAAGAGCGCAATGCCGCCAATGCAGCGAGGAAATAAATCTTCATCATGAGTCTAAAAGCACCGACGAGTGCGGCCGATATAGGCAGCTATGCCGATGGGGTTTACGCCTTGCCAGCCAAAGTCACGCATGCCCAAGCCCCAGCTTTTGCTGCGGCGGTGCTGCAGGTGGCGCAGCGCCACCCGCAACAAGCCCTGAGCTTGGATGCCTCAGCCTTGCGCGAATTTGACTCCTCTTTATTGGCTGCGCTGATGCAGGTTTATCGCAAAATGGGCACCAAGGCGCAGCTTCATCATGCGCCTGCACAACTGCGCGAATTGGTGAAAGTCTATGGGGTAGAAGAGGCCATGCCTGCCATCCACATACGCACAAAGGACGCGGAAAAATTTGCAAGTACTGCTTGATGGGCAAAATAAACCCGTTTTTTTCGCTAGAATAGCGGCCTTGTTCGGCCTGCCCCGAGCACACAATTTGAATCTTGGAAGAGTGGCAGAGTGGTCTATTGCAACGGTCTTGAAAACCGTCGACTCGAGAGGGTCCGTGAGTTCGAATCTCACCTCTTCCGCCA
>CAZSPW010000047.1:0-14955 GCA_964608575.1 uncultured Burkholderiaceae bacterium
GCTACTTATTCCTACAAAGCCCCCCTTGCTTAACCGTAAGGGGGGCTTTGTTTTTGAGTGAAATCTCCGCACGCGTAATTGCGGCATTCATTTGCTCCGATTCGGGCAGAATTTTCGCTTCTGACTGCCATTCGTGCGCAGTCGCTTGGGCGCTGTAAAATCGACAGCTTCTTTTTCTTGCATTTTGGTGCGAATACTGCCTTTGCTTTTTATGTCACAAGCCGCTTCTCCCGCCCCCGCCGAACCTATCTTGGCACAAGATGAAAACCAATTAATGGCCGAGCGCAGAGAAAAGCTCAAAGCCTTGCGTCAAGCACAGATGGATGGCAAAGGTGTGGCTTTTCCTAATGATTTCAAGCCTGCGGCTAAGGCTGTGGATTTGCATGCCGCTTATGGCGAACAAGACATGCCTGGCAGCGATGGCGCTGAAATAGCCACTAGTGTGGCTGGGCGCATGGTCTTAAAGCGCGTCATGGGTAAAGCCAGCTTTGCCACGATACAAGACGGCTCTGAGGGCGATGAAAAAGCCTCGCGTATGCAGCTGTATATCGCCAAAGACGCGATAGGCGAAGAGCTTTATGCTGCTTTCAAACATTGGGATTTGGGCGACATCGTAGCGGCAGAAGGCAAGCTGTTTAAGACGAAAACAGGTGAGTTGTCGATTAAAGTCACGCAGCTGCGCTTGCTAACCAAATCGCTGCGCCCGCTGCCAGATAAATTCCATGGCGTGGCTGACCAAGAAATCAAATACCGTCAACGCTATGTGGACTTGATTACCGATGCGGACGCACGCACGCGCTTTCGTGCGCGTAGTAAGGCTTTGTCGGGTATCCGCAACTACATGGTGGAGCATGGTTTTCTAGAGGTGGAAACACCGATGCTGCACCCCATTCCGGGCGGTGCCAATGCGCGCCCTTTTGCTACGCACCACAATGCGCTCGATCAGGAAATGTTTTTGCGCATTGCGCCTGAGCTGTATTTGAAGCGCCTGATTGTGGGCGGTTTTGATCGCGTGTTTGAGGTCAATCGCAATTTCCGCAACGAAGGCATTAGCGTACGCCACAACCCAGAATTCACCATGATGGAGTTCTATGCAGCGTATTGGAATTACCGCGACTTGATGGATTTCACCGAAAACCTGATTCGCAATGCTGCGCAAGAGGCCGTTGGTAAGCTGCAATTGGATTACCAAGGCAAGCCCGTGGATTTAGCGCAGCCTTTTGCGCGCCTGTCCATTCCTGAAGCGATTCAAAAATACACCGATATTGGCGAGAAAATTGCCGATGCGGATGAATTGATAGTGCGTTTGAAAAAGCTGGGCATGAGCGAGGCCAAAGATCGGCTTTCCAGTCGCAGCCTACCTGCATTGCAGGTGCTCTACTTTGAAGAAGCGGTGGAATCTGCACTTTGGCAGCCCACCTTCATCATGGAGCACCCAACTGAAATCTCGCCCTTGGCGCGTGCCAATGACGAGCGCCCAGAAGTAACCGAGCGTTTTGAGCTCTACATCATGGGGCGCGAAATTGGCAATGGTTTTAGCGAGCTCAACGATGCCGAAGAGCAGGCCGCGCGCTTTGCTGCGCAGGTGGCGAATAAAGACGCAGGCGACGATGAAGCCATGTTCTTTGATCACGATTTTGTGCGCGCGTTGGAGTACGGCATGCCCCCCACAGGAGGTTGCGGTATCGGGATAGACCGCTTGGTCATGTTACTGACCAATAGCGCTTCGATTCGTGATGTGATTCTTTTCCCCGCACTCAAGCGCGAATAAACCCGTTGTTTGAGGATTTTTCAGAGCCAGCAAATACTTTCTCTGTGCCTGCTGGTTTTTGATTATGCCGTCCACGCCTTTGCCTGATGCGCCCGAAATGGGTGGCGCTTTTGCCAGCTTTGCAGATCTAGATGCTACGCATTTGGACGCCATCATGGCCATCGAATATGCCAGTTATGACTTCCCTTGGTCGCGTGGCAATTTTGCCGATTCCATGGCCGAAGGTTATCGCTGCCAAGGCTTATTCCTGCGCCGCCAAACCGATGTCCAGCCTGTGTTGGCAGGCTATAGCATCGTGATGCGTGGAGTGGACGAGGCGCATTTACTCAATATTGCGGTGGCGCCTGAGTTTCGCGGGCAAAAAATGGCGGTTTTACTCTTGCAGCAGCTCTGTGCCTGGGCGCGTTTGCAAGGCTTGGATTATGTTTGGCTAGAGGTGCGTCTGAGCAATCTGCGCGCGCAAAAGCTCTATCGTGAATTTGGTATGCACGCCGTTGGGCAGCGCAAAAACTACTACCGCAGTGCTGACGGACACGAAGACGCCATTGTCATGAACTACCCCTTAGCACCGCAGTTTGGCCTTTAATTTACTCTATTTTCAAGAGTGTTTTTGGGATTTTTTCCCGCCAAATCTGCCTGGGCAGCTACTGTTTTCATACTATTGGGGCTTGCTTTGTTCGAAGCTAGCGCGTGCTGCGCAACGGTTTTGCAGCTGCGCCAAATTGGGGTATTGCTCGTGCCAGCGGTGCAGTTCAGGAAAGCGGAAATCCAGCCAATCCAAAGCGCAAACCACGGCAATATCCGCTAGGCTCAAACTCACGCCAAAGCAAAACTGCTGCTCGCCCAAAGCTTCGCTCATGGCTTGCAGGGCATTTTGTACCTGTGCTAATTTGCGCTCTACCCACGCTTGGCAGCGCTGCCCATCGGTGCGGCCAGCCCAAGTTTTCTCCAAACGGGCGCTGATGGCGGCATCGAGTAAGCCATCGGCCAGCGCCTCCCAAGTTTTCACCTGAATGCGGTCGCGGCCAGCGGCGGGCAGCAATTTACCCACGGGCGAGAGCGTGTCCAGATATTCCACAATCACACGCGAATCAAACACCGCTTCGCCGCCGTCCATGATGAGGCAGGGCACTTGCCCCAGCGGATTGCTCTTGCCCACTTGCGCGTCTGTAGCCCAAGGGTTGTCGAGCACGAACTCACAGTCCAGTTTTTTTTCGGCCAAAACCACACGCACTTTGCGCACGAAGGGGCTGGCTAAGGATCCAATTAATTGCATGCTGGCTATTTTACGAGATGCAGGTGCAGAATAAAGGAAAACCCTAGGTTAAAAAATCATAGCTGCCAGGGCATTGTTGCTGGCCTAAAAGCAGAAAAACACCCTTAAAAATACCAAGATCGCTGCGGTGGGCATAGGCTAAAATCACTGGCTATGACTACTCTGACCGCACTCAACGCCCTTTCCCCCCTAGATGGCCGCTACGGCGCCAAATTGGACGCGCTGCGTCCACTGATGAGCGAATACGGCTTTATGCACCGCCGCGTGCAGGTGGAACTGGCCTGGTTTGAGGCGCTGGGCGATGCCGGCTTGTCCGAATTTGCGCCTTTGAATGCCGAGGAGCGCGCCCATCTGGCGCAAGTGGTGGCCAATTTCAGCGAAGCCGATGCTGCCGCCATTAAAGCGATAGAGAAAGTGACCAATCACGATGTTAAAGCCGTGGAATATTGGATTCGCGGCAAGGCCGATATGGGCGTGGCGGGCGTGTTCAAAGACTTCCCGCGCTTGCAAAAACTGGGTGAATTCGTGCACTTTGCCTGCACCAGTGAAGACATCAACAACACCAGCCACGCCCTGCAATTGAAAGTGGCGCGCAGCGAAGTGCTGCTGCCCGCGCTGGATAAAGTGTGCGAGACCCTCAAAACCATGGCCACGCAATGGGCGGCGCAGCCCATGCTCAGCCGCACCCACGGCCAAACTGCCAGCCCCACCACGGTGGGCAAAGAAATCGCCAATGTGCTGGCGCGCCTGCAAATCGCGCGCGAGCGCATCGCCGCTGTGCCGCTGCGCGCCAAAATGAATGGTGCCGTTGGTAATTACAACGCGCATTTGTCGGCCTATCCGCAGCTGGATTGGGCGGCGTTCAGCCGCCGCGTGGTAGAAGAGAAACTGGGGCTGGATTTTCAAGACTACAGCATCCAAATTGAGCCGCACGACTATATGGCCGAGCTGTTTGACGCGGTGGCGCGTGCCAACACCATCCTGATCGACTTTGCGCGCGATGTCTGGGGCTATATCAGTTTGGGCTATTTCAAACAGCGCCTCAAGGCTGGCGAAATTGGCTCCTCCACCATGCCGCATAAAGTCAACCCGATTGATTTTGAAAACGCCGAAGGCAATTTTGGTCTGGCTAATGCCCTGTTGCGCCATCTGGCGGAAAAACTGCCGATTAGCCGCTGGCAGCGCGATTTGACCGATTCCACCGTGCTGCGCAATATGGGCGTGGCGCTGGGCTATAGCGTGCTGGCGCTGGCCTCGTTGCAAACCGGTTTGGGCAAACTGGAACTGAACCCGGAAAATTTGGATGCCGATTTAGACAACGCTTGGGAAGTGCTGGCCGAGCCGATTCAAACCGTGATGCGCCGTTACGGCATTCCGGGCGCTTATGAAAAACTCAAAGAAGCCAGCCGTGGCAAAACTGTGCGCAAAGAAGACCTGCACGCTTTGATTGCAGGCTTGGACATTCCGGCCGAAGACAAAGCCCGTTTGCTGGCCATGACGCCTGCCACTTACATTGGTCAAGCAGTCGCACTGGCGCAAGCGGTTTAATCGGCACGCCAGCACGATTTTTAAGCATGTTTTTGGTGTTTTAGGCCGCCAAAATTGCCTGAGAAGCTATTAAAAAATTAGCAGGAATACCCCTTGGGCAATCACACTCCAACCCCCGATGCTGCGTCTGCTCCGCGTGGGCAAAACCTTGCTGCTTTGATGCAGGCTGTGGCGCAGACCATGTGGGCGGTGCAAACGGGGCAAAGCTGGCAACAAGCGGTGGCCGATACGCCAGATGCTTTGCGCCCAGGCGTGCAAGCCTTGGGTTTTGCCGTGCTGCGCAATTGGGGCAGGGCGCAGGCTTTGTGTGCGGAATTGGCAGCCAAGCCGCCGCCGCCACTGGCCGATGCCTTGCTCACCAGCGCCTTAGCGCTGTTGGCGCTGCCTGAGCCGCCTTACGCGCCGCACACCCTGCTCAATGAAACCGTGCAAGCGGCCAAAGCGCATGAAGAAACTTCCTTTCAGGCGGGTTTTATCAACGCCTGTTTGCGCCGTTTTTTGCGTGAACAAGCGGCATTGATGAAGCTGACCGATCGTCTGCCTGCGGCGCAGTGGAACTATCCGAGTTGGTGGTTGCAAAGGCTGCAGCAAGACTACCCGCAGCAATGGCGCAATATCGCTGAACAGGGCAATCAAAGCGCAGCTTTGCAATTGCGTGTGAACATGACGCAAACCACGCAGGCCGATTTGTTAGCGCGGCTGCAGGCTGCAGGCATTCAGGCGCAGGCTTTTGGCGTGGCAGGCATAGAACTGGCGCGGCATGGCGATGTCACGCGCTTGCCTGGCTATGAAGAAGGCCATTTCTCGGTGCAAGATGCGGCGGCGCAATTGGCTGCGCCTTTGCTCTTGGAGGGGTTCGCTGGCAAGAAAAACTTGCGTGTGCTCGATGCCTGCGCTGCGCCAGGCGGCAAAACGGCGCATTTGCTGGAAGTGGCGCAACACGGCGGGCAAAAACTGGATCTAACGGCAGTGGAGCTGGATGCCAAACGCGCTGAGCGCATCCACGACAATCTGCAAC
Source organism: uncultured Burkholderiaceae bacterium (assembly GCA_964608575.1). Lineage (GTDB taxonomy): Bacteria > Pseudomonadota > Gammaproteobacteria > Burkholderiales > Burkholderiaceae_C > JAMIFN01. The sequence continues at coordinate 5,614 of CAZSPW010000047.1, forward strand.
GCCTGCAATTGACAGGCGCTAAAGTAGAAGTGGCCGATGCCTTGCTGTTTGCCGAAAACGCCGCAGAAGCGGGACAGCAATTCGATGCCATTTTGCTAGATGCGCCCTGCTCAGCTTCGGGCATCGTGCGCCGCCATCCTGATGTGCGTTGGCTGCGACGCGAAACCGATATCGGGCAATTGGCGCGCCTGCAAACCCAACTCTTGCGTATGCATTGGGCTTTGCTGCCCGTGGGTGGGCGCTTGCTGTATTGTGTGTGTTCGGTTTTCAAGGCCGAAGGGCAGGGTGTGGTGCGAGCGTTCCTTGAGCGCAACACATCAGCTAGACTTCTGCCCGCGCCTGGACATTTATCTCCCCTAAACAGGGGTGGGCAAACCCGAATACCTGACAATCGGGGCACGGGCGCACTGCCCGCTTCTTACGCTTGGATAGAGTCCGCTGCTCACGATGGTTTTTACTATGCGCTGCTGGAAAAACACGAGCCTGCTGCAGCAACTACGGCAGCAGGCGCGATGCTGCCTGCCCATCGTGGTGCAAAAAACTCCAAGCCTGAATCTGCGCCAAATCTGCCGCCAGCTGCTCGTCCTGTGTTACGTGCTAGCCGCCCAGCTCCTGCTGCCAAGCGCGCTGGCACAAGAAAGCCGCGGCGCTGAGATTCGCCAGCTACAGGTGCGGCAGGCGAAAGAAGGGTTGCTGCTGAACGCCAGCATTGCCTTTAAATTAGGCCCGGCTTTGCAAGATGCCCTGGTCAAAGGCGTACCCTTGCATTTTGTGGCGCAGGCCGATGTGCAGCGCGATCGCTGGTATTGGTGGGATGAAAAAGTGCAATTGGCCACGCGCAGTATGCGGCTTTCGTATGCGCCTTTGACGCGTCGTTGGCGTGTCGCCGTGCAAAGCAATGCTGCAAATGAAGCGTCGGATATCAATTTGACGCTGAGCTTTGCTAGCCAGGAAGAGGCGCTCGCGGCCGTGCGTAATATCGGCAGCTGGCGCATTGCTGATGGCAGCGTGCTGCAACCGGGCGATCGCTACAACATTGCGTTTCGTTTTTATTTAGATCTGAGCCAGTTGCCGCGCCCTTTTCAAATTGGTCTAGATGCCCAAAGCGATTGGAAAATCGAGGCACAGGCCAACGCCCGCCCTGTGCAGGCGGGCTATAGCACCCAGCCCTTGCCTGCGCCCTAAGGGCTAGAGTCGCTGCCGATGCTGCCTTTGCCGCCACTGCCCCCTCGTCCTGCCCGTTGGGTTTTGCGCTCTTTGTCTTGGAGCCGTGTGCGCAGCCTCCCGTTTATGGTGGCTTTGACGGCAGTGGCTGGGCTGGCCACTTTAGGCGTACTGCTGTTTTTATTGTTAGCGGTTAGCCATAACCAAGCCCTCTACGAACGCTATTACAAAACCCTTATGGGTATCAATATCGGTGCAGGGCTGCTGCTGTTGATCATTATCTCTTGGGTTGTATTCAGTTTGTGGCGGCGTTTGCGCAAAGGTAAATTTGGCGCTCGCTTGATGTTGAAACTGGCCTTCACCTTTGCTTTGGTGGGCTTATTGCCTGGCTTGGTGATGTATGTGGTGTCTTACCAATTTGTGGTGCGGTCGATAGAAAGCTGGTTTGATCAACGGGTTGAAGGCGCTTTGCAGGCAGGGCTGAACTTGGGCGCCGGCACGCTGGATAACCTCACGCTCGATCTGATGAACCAAGCGCGGGTGGCCAGTAATGACTGGAGCGAAGTCCCCATCTACGGTTCCGGCTTAGAGCGATTTCGTGAACAGTTGCGCGCTGAAGATGTGCAGGTCTGGACGAGTCAGGGGCGCTTGCTTGCCGCCAGCGGTGCTTCGCGTTTTGAGCTGGCGCCACAGGGGGCAGATGCTGCGGTGTTGCAAGAGTTAAGTCAAAGGGGCTACACCACTAGCATTGAGGGGCTAGATGACCCAGATGCGGGGCTGTCGCGGTCTGGCCGCATCCATCTGTGGGCGCGCTTGCGCGCGGGTAGCTTTAGTCTCAATAGTGGGCAAGGCCGCTTGTTGCATGTGGTGCAAGTGGTGCCGGCTGATTTGATGCGTAATGCGCTGCAGGTACAAAACGCCTACCGTGAATATCAAGAGCGCGCGCTTGCGCGTGAAGGTTTGCGCAGCATGTATGTTGGCACCCTGTCCCTTAGCCTGATTCTGGCAGTATTTGCCGCTATTTTGCTGGCTGTTATTTTGAGTGGTCGCTTGATGCGTCCGCTGATGCTGCTGAGCGAAGGGGTGGCGAAAGTAGCGGCGGGTGATTTACAGGGCCAGGCGGCTACGGCACGCCTGATGCGCGCTGGCGATGAGTTGGGCGATTTGACGCAGGCGTTTGCGCAAATGACGCAGCAATTGGCGACCGCACAGGTACAAAAACGCTTGTCGATGTTGGCGCTGGAAGAAGCCCATACGTATTTGCAAACTATTTTGGATACGCAGTCCTCCGGGGTCATCGTGCTCGACGGTAAGGGCCATATTCTCTCGGTGAATGCGGGTGCCACCCGGGTGCTGCGCGAGCCCTTGGCTGCTTTTATTGGGCAGCCCTTGGCTGCCGTGCCACATATGGCGGAATTGGCCGAAAAAGCGCGTGTGTTATTTATGGCGCAGGCGGATGAATCGCAAGAGCAAGCTTTGGGCGAGCACTGGGAAACCACTTTTGTTCTGCAGGATGATGCCTTGGCGCCACAGCCCGAACACGGAGCCAGTAGCAGCCAAGCGCGCACCATTTTGGCGCGCGGCGTGCTCCTGCCCCGACGCGAGCAGGGCGACGGCGAAACGGGCGCCTCAGCTTTTAGCACTTGGGATGAGCGACCGGCTTTGGGGCGACATTTATTGGTGTTAGATGATATTTCGGCCACAGTTTCTGCCCAGCGTAGCCAAGCCTGGGCAGAAGTAGCTAGGCGCCTAGCGCATGAAATCAAAAACCCACTCACGCCGATACAGCTCTCGGCCGAGCGCCTAGAGATGAAGCTCGAAGGCAAGCTACAACCAGCAGACGCGCAGCTGTTGCATAAATCGGTCACTACGATAGTCGATCAAGTCTCGGCGTTAAAGCGTTTGGTGGATGAGTTTCGCGAGTATGCGCGGCTACCTGCGGCGCAGTTACAGGCCACCGATTTAGCGGCGCTGCTGGCAGATATGGCGCAACTTTATGCCCATGCTGTTGTTCCGGTGCAGTGGCAAATTGCCCCGCAGTTGCCACCCATCATGGCAGACGCACAGCAGCTGCGCCAAGTCGTACATAACTTGGTGCAAAACGCGCAAGATGCGGCGCTCTCGCGCTACGAGGCCGAATGTGCTCATACTCATCATGCAGCTAATGCGCAGGAGCATGTGGTGAGACCCGCGCAGGTGTTGGTGCAGGCATATATCAGCAATAGCGGCGAACGCTTGCGCTTGCTGGTGTCCGATAATGGCAGCGGCTTTCCGCCTGCAATATTGCAGCGCGCCTTTGAGCCCTATATCACCACCAAAACAAAAGGCACTGGCTTAGGGTTGGCGGTAGTGAAAAAAATTGCAGATGAGCACCATGCGCGGCTCGAGATTGTTAACCTCGTATCCAATCCCTCTGGCGCTGATAGTCACCAAGCCAATGTGGCTTCTGCGATTTCGGGCGCGCAAATTAGCCTGTCTTTTGCTGTCATCAAAAACTCAGCCGCCCCCCAAGATTTAAAACCATAGCGCCTAGGGCAGAGCAAACGCAGAACCTAGGGTTTTCATGGTGAAAAAACAACAAAATCTTCCGCCATAATCGACTGCGTCGCTTTTGTGCGACAGTTTTTTAGTTGGGAAAATTTTTCTGCAGTCGCCGCAATCACAGGAATGCAGGGAGAGGCAAACAAAATGGCAAATATTTTGGTGGTAGATGACGAGCTGGGCATCCGCGACTTGTTGTTAGAGATTTTGAATGATGAAGGCCATAGCGTCGAGCTGGCAGAAAACGCCAGTGCCGCGCGTGCGGCGCGACAAAACTTTCCTGAGCCTTTTGATCTCATCTTGTTGGACATTTGGATGCCCGACACCGATGGTGTGACTTTGCTCAAGGAATGGTCTGCATCTGGCCAATTGTCTATGCCCGTCATCATGATGAGTGGGCACGCAACGATAGATACCGCTGTTGAAGCTACCAAAATCGGCGCGCATGCATTTTTGGAAAAGCCTATCACGCTACAAAAGCTGCTTAAGGCCGTGAACGAGGGGCTGGAGCGCAACGCTAGGCAAAAAGCTTTTCGTTCAGCCATGCCACCCGCCGCTGCTTTGAAGTTGATGGGGCTGCCGCCAGGCGGCACCAGCACGGCAGCAACGGCTGCAAGCAATCAAGACGAGCAAGGGGGCGGGACGCAAGCCGCGCCCATGGCGCTGGCGCGCACACCAGGCCCCGCGCCTGAACAAAGCTTTGATTTGGATATGCCCTTGCGTGAAGCGCGTGATGTATTTGAGAAGGCTTATTTTGAATTCCACCTAGCCCAAGAAATGGGATCCATGACGCGGGTTGCAGATAAAACTGGGCTGGAGCGTACCCATTTATATCGCAAGCTCAAGCAACTCGGGGTCGATTTAAGCCGGAGCAAGCGCGTAGCCAATGCCTAAAGCCCATAGGGTGCTATGAAAAAAGAAGCTGCTCAGGCAGATTTTTCAACGCAAAAGCCGAAAATGAATCAAAAATGAGTTGAAGCGGCATTTGCACTGCAACCAAGGGCGGCTAGGCGCTAGTTTCTGCCTAGAACAAAAATAAATCGGCATATAATGGCGGGCTTTTCGCGCTTAACGCGCCCTCATGTAAACCATCAAAGAGAACCAAGGGCTAGTGATGCAACCGGTCCCCTGGGAAGATAGTCAGATAGAGCAGGCCGAACTGGACAACAGTTTCCTTGCGCTCGATCGCCAACAGGCGCAGGCCTTGGAGGCGGGCTTGGGAAGGCTTTGCCTGCCTTGTGCATGGTGGTGGCAGGGCTTGCTGGCAGCCTTTTTGGTGTTGGTGGTTTGGTTATGGGGGGGTGTGGCGTATGGCTCCTCGGCATTGGTTGGGGTCTTGCTGGCTTGGGTGCCGCAGGCCTTGCTTGTGTTCGGTGTGGGGCCTCAGATTGGGCAGATGTCAGCGCCAGCGTGGCTGCTGCAATTGCTGATCTGGGAGGCGCTGAAGTGGGTGTTGACGCTGGTGCTGATGGCGCTGGTAGCAGTTTGGATGCGCGATGTGAGTTGGTGGGTTTTGCTGCTGGCTCTCATCTTTACGCTAAAAGCTGGTTGGGGCGTGCTTTTTGTGCAGCATATGCTGCGCGTGCGGGCTTTGGCTGGCGCAAGTCTTTCGAGGTGAATGGAAATGAGTGAGACAGCACACGAAGTTGCTGCCGATGTGGCGGGAAATACTGCGGACCAAATGGGTCAGCAGGCGGCTACGCACGGCCCTACGGCAAGTGAGTACATTCAACATCACTTGCATCACTGGCAAAAAGACTTTGCCTTCAATGATGTGACACAAACCAGCATCATTGATTTTTCTATTTTCAATTTTGACTCCATGATTTACAGCGTTTTGCTGGGCATCTTGGGTTGTTGGTTGTTGTGGCTGGCTACGCGCAAGGCTACTTCTGGTGTTCCTACTCGTTTTCAGGCAGCCGTGGAAATGTTGGTAGAAATGGTTGAGGATCAGGCTAAGAGCGTAATCCACAACGAAAAAAGTCTGAAGTTTGTAGCGCCATTGGCGTTGACGGTATTTGTTTGGATTTTCCTCATGAATGCCATGGATATGTTGCCTGTTGATTTGTTGCCTTGGGTGTGGCAGCAAGTCACGGGCGATCATCACGCTTATATGCGCGTGGTGCCTACGGCTGATCTGTCCACTACGCTGGGCATGTCTACTACTATTTTGTTGGTGTGCTTTTTCTACAGCGTCAAGATCAAGGGTGTAGGTGGCTGGGGGCATGAGTTGGTGACAGCGCCTTTTGGCGGCAGCAAAAATCTTTTCTTAGGTTTGATTTTGGGCGTGCTCAACTTCGCTATGCAAATCATTGAATTTGTGGCGAAAACGGTTTCTCACGGTATGCGGTTGTTTGGCAATATGTTTGCCGGCGAATTGGTATTCATGCTAATTGCTCTGATGGGGGGCGTTGCCCTGCAAATGGGTGTTGGCGGTGGGATTGGTATGGGCCTTGGCCATATCATTGCTGGTTGGGTGTGGGCGGTGTTCCATATTCTGATCATCACGCTTCAGGCATTCATCTTTATGATGTTGACCCTGATTTATATTGGTCAAGCGCACGACGCCCACTAATGGGCAGAAGGCAAAGACTGTTTCTTTTCTTTTTTCTTTTCTTTTCTCTTAAGGAGCAATCATGGATGTATTGGGTTTTGTAGCATTGGCTTGCGGCATCATCGTTGGTTTGGGTGCGATCGGTGCTTCTATTGGTATTGCACTGATGGGCGGTAAATTTTTGGAATCCTCTGCGCGTCAACCTGAGTTGATGAATAGCCTGCAGACCAAAATGTTCATCTTGGCGGGTCTGATCGACGCGGCCTTCCTGATTGGTGTGGCCATTGCATTGCTGTTCGCATTTGCCAACCCTTTCGTTAAATAAGCCACGGCAGGCCTTTGTGCCTGCTTCTCGGTTTTTTGAGGTTTAAACGAAAAGGACAAGCGAAGTGAATATCAATGCAACTTTAGTCCTGCAAATCGTTGTTTTTTTCTTGTTGGGTTTGTTCACGATGAAATTCGTGTGGCCTCCCATCATGAATGCACTTGACGAGCGCAGGCAAAAAATTGCTGACGGCTTGGCGGCGGCTGATAAAGCCAAAACCGAGTTGGCTGCGGCGAATAAGCGCGTCGAGGCGGAATTGTCAGCTAGCCGTGACCAGACAGCAGGTTTGCTGGCTGACGCGGAGCGCCGTGCGCAAGCCATTGTTGAAGAGGCTAAGGCTCGTGCCAGCCAAGAGGCTGAGAAGATCATGGCAGCAGCGCAAGCTGATGCGCAGCAACAAGTCATCAAAGCTCGCGAGGCTTTGCGTGAGCAAGTTGCTGGTCTGGCCATCAAAGGTGCTGAGCAAATTCTGCGCAAAGAAGTCAATGCGGCGGCCCACGCTGATTTGCTTTCGCGCCTGAAAACTGAGCTGTAAGAGGTGGGACATGGCTGAACTTGCAACCGTTGCCCGCCCTTACGCAGAGGCGTTGTTTGCGTCTTTGGGTTCGGCCGACTCTGCTTGGCTTGATGCCATTGCTTTTGTCGCTGCCCAAAGCGAAATGCAGCAGTATGCGGCGGATCCCAAAACCAAACCTGCTGATGTGCTTGCCACTTTGGCTGCTGCTGCCAAGCTGACTTTGGATGCCAAGGCACAAAATTTTGTGCAAATCTTGATCGACAACAAGCGTTTGGCTGCCTTGCCTGAAATTGCGGTGCAATTTCGTGCTTTGAAAAATGCAGGCGCAGGGGTGTCGGATGCACAAATTTTTAGTGCTTTCCCTCTAGAGGGGCAGGCCTTGGCCGAGACTGTGGCAGTGTTAGAGCAGCGTTTTGCTCGCAAACTCAGCGCCAGTGTCACGGTAGATGCTGAATTGATTGGCGGTATCCGCGTCGTCGTGGGTGACGAAGTGCTCGACACTTCAGTTAAAGCCCGTTTGGAACAGATGAAAACTGCATTGCTGGCTTAAACGCCACGCAGTGCGCCCATATTATTGAAGGAAGTGAGAGCATCTATGCAACTCAACCCGGCAGAAATTTCTGAATTGATCAAGTCGCGTATTGAGGGCACTGGCGCTCAAAGCGACATTCGTAATCAAGGCACTGTAGTCTCAGTGACTGACGGTATCGTGCGTGTGCATGGTCTGTCTGATGTCATGCAGGGCGAAATGCTCGAGTTCAACAAAACCGCTGACGGCCAACCGACTTTCGGTTTGGCGCTGAACCTAGAGCGCGACTCTGTAGGTGCGGTAATCTTGGGCGAATACGAGCACATTGCTGAAGGCCAAACTGTGAAATGCACAGGCCGCATTTTGGAAGTGCCCGTAGGCCCCGAGCTGATTGGTCGCGTGGTCAACGCACTGGGGCAGCCGATCGACGGCAAAGGCCCGATCAACGCCAAAATGACAGATGTGATCGAAAAAGTTGCCCCTGGCGTGATTGCGCGTCAGTCGGTTGACCAGCCTATGCAAACCGGCTTGAAATCTATCGATGCCATGGTTCCCGTAGGTCGCGGTCAGCGCGAATTGATCATTGGCGATCGCCAAACAGGTAAAACTGCCGTTGCGATTGATGCCATCATCAATCAAAAAGGCCAGAACATGACCTGCGTCTATGTTGCGATTGGTCAAAAAGCCTCTTCTATCAAAAACGTGGTGCGTGCGCTGGAGCAAGCAGGTGCCATGGATTACACCATCGTGGTGGCCGCATCGGCCTCTGAATCAGCGGCCATGCAATATGTGTCAGCTTACTCAGGCTGCACCATGGGCGAATACTTCCGCGATCGCGGCCAAGACGCCCTGATCGTTTATGACGATTTGTCTAAACAAGCCGTGGCTTACCGCCAAGTATCGCTCTTGCTGCGCCGCCCACCAGGCCGCGAAGCCTTCCCTGGCGATGTCTTCTATCTCCACAGCCGCCTGCTCGAACGCGCCGCGCGTGTGAACGCCGACTATGTAGAGGCCTTCACCAAAGGCGAAGTCAAAGGCAAAACAGGCTCACTCACAGCTCTGCCTATCATTGAAACGCAGGCGGGCGATGTTTCTGCCTTCGTTCCTACCAATGTGATCTCTATCACTGACGGCCAGATCTTCTTGGAAACATCCCTGTTCAACGCGGGCGTGCGCCCTGCGATTAACGCTGGTATTTCTGTTTCTCGCGTAGGTGGTGCAGCTCAAACTAAACTGGTTAAAGGTTTGTCTGGCGGTATCCGTACCGATTTGGCGCAATACCGTGAATTGGCGGCTTTTGCCCAGTTTGCGTCTGATCTGGATGAAGCCACGCGCAAGCAGCTCGACCGTGGTGCGCGCGTGACTGAATTGCTCAAGCAAGCGCAATACAGCCCACTGCCTGTGAGCTTAATGGGCGCGTCGTTATTCGCGGCCAACAATGGTTATTTGGACGATATCGAAGTCAAGCGCGTGTTGGCATTTGAATCTGGTTTGCACCAGTTCCTCAAAACCAGCTACGGCGCACTACTCGAGCGTTTAGAAGCCAATAAGGCGTTCGATAAAGCAGGCGTTGACGAAGCGGAACTGAAGAAAGCCATCGAGACTTTCAAAAAGTCTTTCGCTTGAAATCGCGTTCGGCAACCATAAGGAGCCTTAACGATGGCAGCAGGTAAGGAAATACGCGGCAAGATCAAATCGGTGGAAAACACCAA
>CAZSPW010000048.1:0-14584 GCA_964608575.1 uncultured Burkholderiaceae bacterium
CGTTATCAGCGCCTAGGGCAACAAGGATTGCGCCAAGCGCAGCACATGCGGCACAGTAAAGCCCAGACGCTCAAAAACCACCTTGCCCGGTGCGGAAGCGCCGAAGCGCTCCATGCCCAGCACCGCGCCGTCCAGGCCCACATACTTGCGCCACCAATCCACGGCCGCCGCCTCAATGGCGATGCGGGCGCGCACGGCGCGGGGCAGCACGCTTTCTTTATAATCCGCGTCCTGGGCGTCAAAAAGTTCCGCACAGGGCAGGGAAACCACGCGCACCCGGCGGCCTTCGGCCTCCAGCTGCGTTGCCGCCGCCAGCGCCAGGCCCACTTCCGAGCCCGTGGCCAGCAAAATAAGTTCCGGCGTGCCCGCGCAGTGGCGCAGCACATAGCCGCCCCGGGCAATGGCCGCCACCTGCTCCGCATCTCTGGGGCAGAAGGGCAAGGTCTGGCGCGAGAGCGAAAGCACGCTGGGGCAGGGGCTTTCCAGCGCGCTGCGCCAGGCCACGGCGGTTTCCACCGTATCACAGGGCCGCCATCACGCCCGCGCCACCCGTGTCGGCATTGCTGGGGGTTAAGCCCACATTGAAAGTCACGGCGTTGTTGCAGGTGACAGACAGAGTGGTGCCGCTAGCGTTGTTGGCGTAAATGGCGCTGGTGGCTGTATCGGTTACGGCACGGTTGCCAAAGTCGATATCGCTGATGGTTTGCGCCGCAAAAGTCGTGGCATCGCAAGTGTCATTGATGGTGATTTTGACTTGGAATGGGGTGGTAGTGGTAACCGTTGCCGCGTTTGCAGCAGAAAAAGCCAAGCCCAGAGTGATGGCCGCAGCCAGTTTAGAAAATTTCATAAAACATCCTTAATTAAAAGAGAACTCCCAGCAGTTGCTTTTATAAAAGCATATCAACCGTAAGCGGGCGTATAGTAAGACATAGCCGGGCAGAAATCATTCATGCAAGCCTAGGGTTTTTACTTAAGGGTTTGCAAATAATTCTGCATTGTGTGCATTAGTTCACACCTTTGCAGGTGTCTATCCGCAAAGCATACACATATTGTTAAACACCCTGCTTCAAGCTCGCTTCAATGAAGGCATCCAAATCGCCATCGAGTACCTTTTGTGTGGCGCTGATTTCTACGCCAGTGCGCAGGTCTTTGATGCGGCTGTTATCGAGCACATAGCTGCGAATTTGATGCCCCCAGCCGACATCGGTTTTGCTGTCTTCTAATTTTTGCTGCGCTTCTAGTTTTTTGCGCATTTCATAGTCGTACAAGCGCGAGCGCAGGCGCTGCCAGGCCACATCGCGGTTGCTGTGCTGGCTGCGGCTGTCTTGGCATTGCACCACGATGCCTGTGGGGATGTGCGTGAGGCGCACGGCAGAGTCGGTTTTGTTGATGTGCTGGCCGCCAGCGCCGCTGGCGCGGTAGGTGTCGGTGCGCACATCGGCAGGGTTGATGTCGATTTCGATGCTGTCGTCGATTTCGGGGTAAACAAAAACGCTGGCAAAGCTGGTGTGGCGCCCGCCCGAGCTGTCAAAAGGCGATTTGCGCACCAGGCGGTGCACGCCCGTTTCGGTGCGCAGCAGGCCAAAGGCGTAGTCGCCTTCGATTTTGATGCTGGCGCCACGAATGCCGGCGACATCGCCCGGGGTTTCATCGTCCACCGTGACTTTGAAGCCTTTGCGCTCAGCGTAGCGCAGGTATTGGCGCAGCAAGATGCTGGCCCAGTCGCAGGCTTCGGTGCCGCCTGCACCAGCTTGAATATCCAAAAAAGCGTTATTGGGGTCGGCCGGTTGGTTGAACATGCGGCGAAATTCCAGCTGTTTGACTTCAGCTTCGATGTCTTCCACCTCAGCGGCAATGGCCTGCATGCCCGCTTCGTCGCCATCTTCTTGGCTCATGGCAAACAGCTCAGTATTGTCGGCCAGAGATTGGCTTAGGCGGTCAAGTACCAGCACCACGCCTTCCAGGGATTTTTTTTCTTTGCCCAGCTCTTGCGCGCGTTTGGGATCGTTCCAGACCGCGGGATCTTCCAGCGCGGCGTTGACATCTTCTAATTGGCGAGATTTATTCTCCCAGTCAAAGATACCCCCGAAGGTCTTGCACGCGCTCGGATAAATCGGCTAAGGCTAGGGATACGGTGTTGATTTGTTCTGCGTCCATGAGGGAAGTGCGGGGGGATTTGTCAAAAGAAAAGCCCAGGCAAGCTGGGCGCTGAAGATGCTGGGCGAATTATAAAAGGCTGGCCTGTAAAGGCTGTTCTGTGGGGCTGTCCAGTATCAAAAAAGTGAGCTGCCCAGGCAGATTTTTCGGCCTAAAACGCTGATTTGATGCTCATTTTCATGCGGCGTGTATTGGCCTCGTCATTCCCGCGTAGGTGGCTCTTCGTCATGCTGCGCGCGGAATGGCAAATAACATCTGGATTGCCGCACCTGCCGCAAGAGCTATGACGGCATGGGCTGATTAGAATCGTGCATCACGAATCACGATAGACCAAAACAGGGCACAGGCAATGAAGGTTTTACTCACAGGCGGCACGGGCTATATTGGCAGCCACACGGCGTTGGCTTTGGTGCAAGCGGGGCACGAGGTGGTGCTGTTCGACAATTTATGCAATAGCAAGGCCAGCGTGGTCGATCGCTTGGCGCAGCTTTTGGGGCAGCGCCCGGTTTTTGTGCAGGGCGATATCCGTGATACCGCTTTGCTCACAGAAGTTTTGCGCCAACACGCGGTGGATGCGGTGGTGCATTTTGCAGGGCTGAAAGCCGTGGGCGAATCGGTGGCCAAACCTGTGGATTACTACGCCAACAATGTGCAGGGCACGGTCAGCTTGCTGCAAGCCATGCAGGCGGCGCGTGTCAAAACCTTGGTGTTTAGCTCTAGCGCCACGGTTTATGGCGTGCCGCAATACCTGCCCTATGACGAAGATCACCCGACTAGCGCCACCAATCCCTATGGCCGCAGCAAGCTGCATGTGGAAGAAATTTTGCGCGATTTAGCTGCATCTGATGCCAGCTGGCGCTTGATCAGCCTGCGCTATTTCAACCCTGTGGGCGCGCATGAAAGTGGGCTGCTGGGCGAGGACCCCAATGGCATTCCGAATAATTTGATGCCCTTTATCGCCAAAGTCGCCACCGGCCAATTGCCCGAGCTAGGCGTATTTGGCAATGATTACGATACGCCTGACGGCACGGGTGTGCGCGACTACATCCATGTGGTGGATTTGGCCGATGGTCACCTCAAAGCGTTGGAGTTTTTGCAAAAGCAGGCGGGCTGGCACACCATCAATCTGGGCACGGGCAAAGGCTATAGCGTGTTGGAAATGCTGCAGGCTTTTGAACGCGCTAGCGGTAAAACCATTCCCTATGCGACCAAGCCGCGTCGCGCGGGTGATATTGCCAGCTGTTATGCCAAAACCGATAAAGCCGAGCAGGTGTTGGGCTGGCGCGCCCAGCGTGAACAAGATGCGATGTGCGCCGATACTTGGCGTTGGCAGCAATTTGCCGCCAATTTGTAATCCGTTTGCAATCTGTTTGTAATCCGTCTGACGAGGCCTGATTTTTTATATGTTTTAGCTGTTTTTCGCCGCTAAATCTGCCTGAGCAGCTCACTTTTTTGAAGTGGATATTTGGGTTTTTGCTAGCCTAGAAATGATTGAACCTGATGCCTTACACCGTCACCCCCACTGCCCTGCCTGAAGTGCTGATTTTGCAGCCGCAAGTGCATGGCGATACGCGTGGCTTTTTTCTCGAAAGCTTTAACCAACGCGATTTTGAACGCGCTACAGGGGTGCAGGCGCAATTTGTGCAGGACAACCACAGCCTCTCGCGCCGTGGTGTGCTGCGCGGCCTGCATTACCAATTGCAGCGTCCGCAGGGGCGGTTGGTGCGCGTGGTGGCCGGCACGGTGTTTGATGTGGCGGTGGATCTGCGTCGCAGCAGCGCCCATTTTGGCAAATGGGTAGGGGCTATCATCAGTGCGGAAAACCATCAACAAATCTGGATACCGCCTGGCTTTGCGCATGGTTTTTTGGTGCTGAGCGAGACGGCAGAGTTTTTATACAAAACCACCGATTACTACGCCCCAGAATACGAACGCAGCCTGCTGTGGAACGACCCCGATATAGGCATTGCATGGCCTTTGGAAAATGGGCAAACCCCGCTGTTGGCAGCCAAAGATGCCGCAGCTTGCGCTTTGGCTCAGGCTGACTGTTACGCATAAAGCAAAAATCAAGGAAAACCATGGCAGCCAGTTTAGAAGGTCAGTTAGTTGTCGCTATCTCCTCGCGTGCGCTGTTCGATTTTGAGCAGGAAAACGCGGTCTTTGTCGGCAGCGACGACCAAGCTTATATGGCATTGCAAAAGCAGCAACTGGATGTGCCAGCTAAACCTGGTGTGGCGTTTTCGCTGGTGCAAAAACTGCTGCGTTTTAATAGCGATGGCCAGCAGCGCGTGGAGGTGGTGATTTTGAGCCGCAACGACCCCGTCAGCGGCCTGCGCGTGATGAAGTCTTGCCAGCACTATGGCCTGCCGATTACGCGCGGCAGCTTTACCCGTGGGCGCGCACCCTGGCATTACCTCAAACCCTTGCAGGCCAATTTGTTTTTATCCGCGCACCTGCCCGATGTGCGCGCTGCGCTGGAGGCGGGCGTACCTGCGGCTCAGGTTTGGCCGCAATCGCGCCAGGCATCAGACGCTTACCCTGATGAAGTGCGCATCGCTTTTGACGGCGACGCGGTGCTCTTCAGCGACGAGGCCGAGCGCGTGTTTCAAACCCAAGGCTTGGATGCGTTTCAACAGCACGAGACCGAAAAAGCGGCTCAGCCTTTGGCCGCCGGGCCTTTCAAGCCCCTGCTGGGGGCGCTGCAACGGCTGCAGCACGCCAACAGTGGCAAGACGGACGGGCAAATGGGCATTCGTACCGCTTTGGTCACCGCGCGCAGCGCCCCCGCGCATGAACGCGCCATCCGCACCTTGATGGAATGGCAAATTGAGGTGGATGAAGCCCTGTTTTTGGGCGGTTTGGCTAAAGGTGAATTTTTGGCCGAGTTCAAACCCGACTTCTTTTTTGATGATCAAGCCGGGCATATCGAATCGGCCGCTGCCCATGTGCCCGCTGGCCATGTTGCCAGTGGTATTGCCAATGGCGCCTAAGCCCGTGTGCCTATGCGGCGCAAATAAGGCGCAAGTGGTGCACAAGTTCCCGTCCTGATGGCATAAACTCTGCGGCCTATGCAGCACCTCGTCCTTGCCCGTAAATACCGCCCCAAAAGCTTTACCGAAATGGTGGGGCAGGCGCATGTTGTCACCGCGCTGACGAATGCGCTCGTCAGCGGGCGCTTGCACCATGCGTATTTGTTTACCGGCACGCGCGGGGTGGGCAAAACCACGGTCTCGCGCATCTTGGCCAAATCGCTCAATTGCGTCGGGGCTGATGGGCAAGGCGGCATCACCGCCACGCCCTGCGGCGTGTGCGAGGCTTGTAGCGCCATTGATGCGGGGCGCTTTGTCGATTACACCGAACTCGATGCCGCCAGCAACCGCGGCGTGGATGAAGTGCAAAGCCTGTTGGAGCAAGCCGTCTATAAACCTGTAGCGGGGCGCTACAAGGTTTTTATGATCGACGAGGTGCATATGCTCACCACCACGGCCTTTAACGCCATGTTAAAGACCTTGGAAGAGCCGCCCGAGTATTTGAAATTTGTGCTGGCCACCACCGACCCGCAAAAAATTCCCGTCACCGTGCTCAGCCGTTGCCTGCAATTCAATTTGCGCCCTATGGCGCCTGAAACCGTGCAAGAGCACTTGCAGAAGGTGTTGGCACAAGAAAACATCCAGGCTGAAGCTGGCGCTTTAAAACTGTTGGCGCGCGGCGCACATGGCTCTATGCGCGACGCCCTGAGTCTGACCGATCAGGCCATTGCTTTTGGCGCCGGCAGTTTGAGCGAGGCGGGTGTGCGCCAAATGCTGGGCGCAGTGGACAGCAGTTTTGTGTTGGATGCCATAGATGCCCTAGCCAAAGGCGATGGCCAGCGCGTAGTGGCCATAGCCGATAGCCTGCGCGAAGCTGGGGTATCGGCGGCATTTGCGCTGGAAGACATGGCGCGGGTGCTGCAAAAAATGGCGGTGTATCAAGCCTTAGGCACAGCGGCCAGCGGCGCGGCAGAAATAGCCAGCGACGATGCCGAGGAGCAGGCCACCCTGCAGCTGGCGCAGGCCATGCCTGCGGATGAAACGCAATTGCTCTACAGCATGGTCATCCATGGCCGCGCTGAACTGGGGCTGGCGCCTGATGAATACGCGGGGCTGGTCATGACCCTGTTGCGTTTGCTGGCCTTCAAACCTGCGGGTTTTGTGCCCGTGCAGGCCAGTGCAGCAACAGTGCAGCAGCCTGCGGCTGAAAAAAAAACACTGAATAAGCCCATAGTAAACGCTATTGAAACAGAAGCTGCTCAGGCAGGTTTGACGGTGCAAAAGCCCGAAAACACCCCTGAAAATGTACTTGATGCCGCGCCAAATCAAGCTGTAGCGCCAGCTGCAGTGGATTCCCGCTCTCGCGGGAATGACGAGGCTGGCTTGCGCGGAAATGACGAGGCAGCAAAACCTAGCGCCGCGCCCGTAACGCAGATGGCCGAAGCGTCCCCTTTGCAATTGCCTGTGCGCGAAATGGCCGCCCCGCCCAGCCGCCTAGAGCAAAGCAGGCAAAGCGCAGGCGACGCCGCTGCCCAAGCTGATTGGTTGGCTTTGGTGCAGCAATTGCTCGATGCTGGTGCGGTGCAAGCCCTGCAACGCGAGCTGGCGATTCAATCGCAATGCGTGGCGCAAGGCGCAGATTGGCGCACCCTGCGCGTGGAGCAAAGCGCCCTGCGCGCCGACAGCGTGCGCGAAAAGCTGCAAGCTGCCTTGGCAGCGGCGGGGCAAGCCTGCTTGCTGCGGGTGGAACTGGGCGAAGTGCAAGATAGCTGGGCCAAACGCCAGCAAGCGGCACAAAGCGCCCAGCAGGCCGAGGCCGAAGCCAGCTTCGCCGCGCTGCCCTTGGTGCAGCATTTGCTGCAAGACTGGGGCGGCAAAATCCTGCCTGGCAGCGTGCAAGTTGCGCCCTAAAATTGCGATCTTTTAGAAAATCCCCTGCAAAGGAAAACCATGTTCAATAAAAACCAACTCGCGGGCTTGATGAAGCAAGCCCAAGCCATGCAAAGCAATATGAAAAAAGCGCAGGATGAGCTGGCGCAATTGGAAGTGACGGGCGAAGCGGGTTCAGGCGCAGTCAAAATCACCATCACGGGCAAACACCAAGTGCGCCGCGTGCAAATCGACGAAAGCCTGCTGGTGCCCGAAGACAAAGACATGCTCGAAGACCTGATCGCCACCGCTTTTAATGACGCGGCGAAAAAAGCCGAAGAAGCCAGCGATGCGCGCATGAAAGAAATTGGCGTGCCCAATATGAATCTGCCTGGCGGTATGAAGCTGCCGTTTTAATTTATTTAGGCATAAATTCAGGTATGAATATCGGCTTTTAGGCCGCCAAATCTGCCTGAGCAGCTCATGTTTTTGTAGTAATGACCATGCCCAATACCTCAGCCAATACCGCAGCCAATACCCCACCAGAGCCTGCAGCCAGCATCCGCATCTTGCTGGAAGACGGCGCACGCAGCGTGGCTGCGGGCAGCAGTTTGGCCGATTTGGTGGCTGATTTGGGGCATGAAGAAAAAGCCGTCAGCACCGCAGTGAATGGCCAATTTGTGGCGCGCAGCCAGCGCAGCGCGACGCTGCTGCAGGGGGGCGATACGGTGCTGATTTTTCAGGCCATAGTGGGCGGTTGAATAGGCCGCTGAGCTTTTGCCTGATGGAAATCAACAGCACTCCCCCTGATTTGCCGCTGTTGGCGGCGGGGCAAGATTTTCCGCCTGTGGCGCAGGCTTGGGCTGCCGAACACGGTGCGGCAGGTTTGCTGGCCGTGGGGGCAGATTTATCCGTCGCCACTTTGCGCCGCGCCTATAGCTTGGGGATTTTTCCTTGGTATAGCGAGGGCGAGCCTATTTTGTGGTGGTCGCCCGATCCGCGCATGGTGCTGCAAGTAGCCGATTTCAAAATCCAGCCTTCCTTCAAGCGCACGCTCAAGCAATTTATTCGCAATCCGCGTTGTGAAATTCGCGTCGATTTTGACTTTGCCAGCACCATAGCCGCCTGTGCCAACAGCCCCAGAGGCGGGCAGGCCGGCACTTGGATCCTGCCCGAGGTGCAGGCGGCTTACACCGCACTGCATCAGGCAGGCTTGGCGCACAGCGTGGAAGTGTGGGTGGAAAACCAATTGGTGGGCGGCTTGTATTGCACGGCGCTAGGGCAGGCGGTGTTTGGCGAATCCATGTTTGCGCGCCAAAGCGATGCCTCCAAAATAGCCTTGGCCGCCTTAGTGGCCTTTTGCCAGCAAAGCGGTATCACCCAAATTGACTGCCAGCAAAACACGCGGCATTTGGCATCGCTGGGCGCGGCGGAAATGCCCAGAGCCGATTTCTGTCTAGCCGTGGCTAGCACTAGCGCCCTGCCTGCGCCCACCTGGGATTTTCACAAGGGCGTGCTGCGCCAATTATTGCCAGCCGCTTAGCTGGGCTTGGCCGAATTTAGCCGCAGCCATTGCCCTGCATGGGCGGCAGCAGTGGTGCGCGTTCGGGCAGGATGAACATGAGTTCCAAGCGTTGTTCTTCGCTCATTTCCCCGCGCCAGCGGCGGATTTCGTCCCGAGTGCGCAGGCAGCCAGCGCACAAATCTTCGCCCTGGCTGGCGCTTTGCATTTTGCACACGCCTATGCAGGGCGATGAGATAGCTACTACTTCGTTCATGTCAGTTCTACGCTTTCGTTCGTCAGGACTTCAGCCGCTAATGAGTTAGTGCGTGCTTCGGTGATGCGCACATCGATCATTTGCCCAATCAAGCGCGGGTTGCCATAAAAATTGACGATGCGATTGCAATAAGTGCGGCCTGTCAGTTGTGGGTTTTCAGGGGTGGAGCGGCGCGAATAGCCTTCGACCAAAATGCGCTGCACCGTGCCTATGCGGCTTTGGCCGATTTTGGCGGCATTGGCTTCCACCACAGATTGCAAATGCTGCAGGCGTTTTAATTTCACCTCGTGCGGGGTGTCGTCATGCAAATTGGCCGCAGGCGTGCCCGGGCGCGGGCTGTAGATAAAGCTAAACGAAATGTCGTAGCCCACATCTTCAATCAGCGCCATCATTTTGTTGAAATCGTCTTCGGTTTCGCCCGGAAAGCCGACGATGAAATCGCTAGAGAGGCAAATATCTGGGCGCACGGCTTTGAGTTTGCGGATCAGGGATTTGTATTCCAGCGCGGTGTAGCCGCGTTTCATGGCCATGAGGATGCGATCCGAGCCGTGTTGTACAGGCAGATGCAGGTGGCTGACCAGTTTGGGGATTTTGGCGTAAGCGTCGATCAGGCGCTGGGTGAACTCTTTGGGGTGGCTGGTGGTGTAGCGGATGCGCTCTATGCCTGGCACTTCAGCCACAAATTCCAGCAGCTCGGCAAAATCGCAAATATGCCCATCAGCGGCTTGGCCGCGGTAGGCGTTCACATTTTGCCCCAGCAGGGTGATTTCTTTCACGCCCTGATCGGCCAAGCCTGCGACTTCGGTCAGTACATCTTCAAACGGGCGGCTGACTTCTTCGCCACGGGTATAGGGCACGACGCAATAGCTACAGTATTTGCTGCAGCCTTCCATGATGCTGACAAAGGCTGATGGGCCTTCCACGCGGGCAGGGGGCAGGTGGTCGAATTTTTCGATTTCAGGAAAAGAAATATCCACTTGGGATAGGCGCTGCTCCTTGGCTTTGCCCAGTAATTCAGGCAGGCGGTGGATGGTTTGCGGGCCAAAGACCACATCGACATAAGGTGCGCGGTCGATGATGGCTGCGCCTTCTTGGCTGGCCACGCAGCCGCCCACGCCAATTTGCACGCCTTTGGCTTTTAAATGCTTGATGCGCCCCAAATCGCTAAAGACTTTTTCTTGCGCTTTTTCGCGCACCGAGCAGGTGTTGAACAGCACCAAATCGGCTTCTTCAGGGTTGTCGGTGCGTTCATAGCCTTGCGCCGCGTGCATCAGATCGACCATCTTGTCCGAGTCGTACTCGTTCATCTGGCAACCAAAGGATTTAATAAAGACTTTTTTGCTCATGAAAAACACCTGAAGACAGTATAAAAATAGGAGCTGCCCAGGCAGCATTAACGCCCTGAAATGCCGAAAACATTATTGAAAATGAGTGGGCTAAGCCCTAGAGCCATTGGCCTTGCAGTCTGGGCTGCAGCCGCCCAAGGGTGCCAGCGTGCAGCCTATCGGCTTACTCTTCGTGAGATGGCTCAGGTTTGCTGGTGGCCACAGGCGTAGGCACAGGGCTGGGCGTGCTGCGTACCACGCCATTGGCTGCGTCCACCATGCGTTGGCGCTCTGCCAAACTGGGGAAGGCTTTGCGTTGCGCCAGATTTTTACGCGGCGCGGTTTGCGCTTCTTGCGCGCTGAGCAACCATACTTCGCTGATTTGCCCTGTGGCATTGCGGCGGTAATTCACCACTTGTTTTTGCCCTGCCAAAGTTACAGGCAATTGCACGCGGTTATGCAAATTGAAAATCCGTGCGCCTGGGGCCAGTTTTTCTTGGGCACTACCCATTTGTACTATCGTGCCTTGTAGGACGGTCATCTCGCCGCGCTCTACATCGGCTGGAAAAGTGCGTTGCCCATCGGGCGCAAAGTGTTGCGCATGGGCTGTGCCCATGCAGACCAGAGCCAAGGTGAGGGCGGTGCGAGACAGGATGCGTGCTGTGCAGCGATTCATGGTTGTAGATCCAGAGGCTGGTGAAAAGAAGGCTCGATTTTAAAGGGCAAGTGGAGCTGGCTGTGCAAATTCAAGTAGGCAAAGGCCAGACTAAGGTTAAGACAGGCCGCCAAGCTCTGAAAAAAACCACAAAATTTACCGGCGGTGCGGCTATTTGTCACATTCGGCATCGTCTATTGGTGTTACACACGATTTTTTTGAATCGGTTTAGAATTCGCGCCATCGCTGCCTTGGCTGCTTATATTTACAGTAGTTGAAACCCTAGGTCAGCATTCGCCGCTTGGTTTTTTGATCAAGCATCTTTTTTGCCAGCTTCTACACGCCACCACCTGCAACAAAACCTAGGCGTGTAGACAAGTGAATCATTCAGCCGTGTTGGATGTGCTGGATTCACACTGATAGTGGCGGGCGCACCGGCAATGATGATTTGTCGCGCTTGTCTAAGATGGTTCGTTGCTGCTAGACCTTGAGCCTCTAGGCCTGGCGTTTCTTGTGCGGCTTTGTGTGGACTTTCATACTTTGCCGCGCAGCAAGCGCCCAGCCGCAGGCTATCGAAGGCTTCCGATCAACGCTGGCGATCGGACAGGCTTCCTCGGCGCTAGTGGCAGAGGTTTATCATGCTCGCAAGCATTTTTGGTTCGCGTTTCTCTTCCACTTTGGCGCGTGTACGCCGCCCTGGGCTGCTGCACGCATTTGCCCTTGTTTTTGGCAGCTTTATCTTGCTGCTCACCAGCCCTGTTACCCAAGCTGATGTCTGGGGCTTTGTTGATGCCAATGGCATTGGACATTACGCCAATCACCAGGTGGACAAGCGCTATGTCTTGTTCTTTAAAGAAAAAACCACGCGCCAAGATGCCCGCGCCATGCAGCGCACCGTGCTGCCCGCAGGCAAAACGGTCGATGTGGCCTTGAATTTCAGCAGTTTGGAAGCGCAAAAAGCACTGCCTGGCATGAAACTCGGCACCACTTTCGAAGCCGTGACTGCATTTAATAAATCCGCGCAATTCAAACCCATGCGCCGCGCCGTACAAATGGCGGCTAAAACCCACAGCATTGATGCTGAGCTATTGCAAGCCATCATTGCCACCGAATCAGGTTTTGACCACACCGCGGTCAGCCATAAAGGCGCGGTAGGCCTAATGCAGCTTTTGCCCACCACCGCGCAAGATATGGGCGTAGTGGCCGATAGCGCAGGTGATGTCAGCGCCAAACTGACTGACCCTAAAACCAACATCATGGCCGGCGCGCGTTATATGCGGTATTTGATGGGCAAATTCCCTGGGCAACTTGAATTGGCGGTGGCCGCTTATAACGCAGGTGAGGGCAATGTGCGCCAAGCTGGCAACCAAGTGCCGAATTTCAAGGAAACACAAAACTATGTGCGTTCGGTACTGGGCTTGTATGCCAGTTTGAAACCCGATGCCAACATCCCTGATTTAGACGCGCTGAACGCCAAAGACGCAAAAGCGCAAGTCGCCAGCCGCCTGCGCCAAGCGGGTGTGGTGCAAGTGGCTTACCAGCCGCCTAGTGCCGATAAAAAACCTGCTCGTGTTCGTGCGACTTTTGTGCAAGCTGCTGTGCTGGAAGTGGGCGCAGCCCCTGCCGCAGGCGGCATGGTTTTGCCTTAATGGGCCTAGCGTTTTGGCAAAGCTTGATGCAAGCTGCCTTAGGGCAGCTTTTTTTGCGCCGCTTTTTATGCCTTGAGGTATTCGCTGCGAAAACCCATCCATTTGGCCAAATGCTGCTCGGCTAAATCTGGGTGGTTTTGCCACATTCGCGGCGCGGTCTGGCGCGCCCAATCCAGCCAAGCGGCATCGCGCTCTAAATCAGCAAAGCGCAGCAGCGGCGCACCCGATTGGCGCGCGCCTAAAAATTCGCCTGGGCCGCGAATCTCTAAATCGCGCCGCGCAATTTCAAACCCATCATGGGTTTCTTGCATGGCTTTGAGGCGCATACGCGCCGTTTGGCTCAAGCGCCCACTCTCGCCCGCGTCATACAGCAACACGCAGCTCGACGCTGCCGCGCCGCGCCCCACGCGCCCGCGCAATTGGTGTAATTGCGACAGGCCAAAGCGTTCGGCATGCTCTATTACCATGATGGAGGCATTGGGCACATCCACCCCCACCTCTATCACCGTGGTGGAAACCAACACTTGCACCGTGCCCGCCGCAAAATCGGCCATGATGCTTTGCTTTTCCGCCGCAGGCAGGCGCGCGTGCAGCAGGGCTATGCGCTTCTGGGGCAAAGCTTGCTGCAAAGCCTCAAAGCGTTCAGTGGCGTGGGTTAAATCCAGCGCCTCGCTTTCTTCAATCAGCGGGCAAACCCAATACACCTGCCGCCCCTCGGCCAGCGGTTTGTGCAGGCGCGTCACCAGCTCGGCATAACGGTCTTTGGCCAGCAAACTGGTGGCGATGGGCGTGCGCCCGGGCGGCAGCTCGTCTAGGGTGGAGACATCCAAATCGGCGTAATAGCTCATGGCCAGGGTGCGCGGAATCGGCGTGGCGCTCATCATCAGCACATGGGGTTCTAAGGCACGACCTTGGGCATCTGTACTGCCCTTGCCGCGCAAAGCCAGGCGCTGCGCTACGCCAAAGCGGTGTTGCTCGTCTATCACCACCAGCCCCAGGCGGGCGTAATCCACGCCGTCTTGCAGCAGGGCGTGCGTGCCTACTATCAATGCCGCTTGGCCATTGGCTATGGCTGCTAAATTTTCCGCTTTGGCTTTTTTCTTTTGGCTGCCTAGTAGCCAAGCCAATTGCAGGCCGCGCTCGGCCAACACAGGCGCCAGCCAATCGGCCAGTTTGCGGAAATGCTGCGTGGCCAAAATCTCGGTCGGTGCTAACAACGCGCATTGCGCCCCAGCGTCTATGGCTTGCGCCGCCGCCAGCGCCGCCACCACGGTTTTGCCCGCGCCGACATCGCCTTGCAGCAGGCGGTGCATGGGCTGGTTTTTTGCCAAATCCGCGGCGATTTCCGCCACTACGCGGCTTTGCGCGCCCGTGAGGGCAAAGGGCAGGCGCTGTTGCAGAGCAGCCAGTACACCGTTTTGCGCCTGTAGCGGCAGGGGCAAAGCCGCATGGCTGCTGCGCTCGCGCTTGGCTTGCTGTTGCGCCAATTGCTGCGCCAGCAACTCTTCAGCTATCAGGCGCTGCCAAGCGGGGTGGCTTTTGTCTTCTAACGCAGCTTGCGCCACTTGCGGGCTGGGATGGTGTAAAAAAGTGAGTGCCTCAGGCAGATCCCACGCCGGATTTTGCTGATTTGATGCTGAAAAATGGGGCAAAGTCTCGGCCAATAAACCTTGTTGTTGGCAGCGCGCCAAGGCGCTGGCTATGGCTTTGCGTAAATAGGCTTGCGGCAAGCCCGCGCTGGCGGGGTAAACAGGGGTTAGGGCAGTGGGCAAATGGTTTTGCGCGTCAAAAATCTTGACGGCAGGGTGCAGCATATAGGCTTCAAAACGCCCGCCTTGCAGCACGCCGCGCACGCGCAAACGCGTGCCCACGCTCCAAGCCTTTTGTTGATTGGGATAAAAATTAAAAAAGCGCAGCTGGCAGCTGGCACCACTGCCTTCTTCTTCCAGCACGATGACCAGCTGCCTGCGCCCGCGCAGCAGCACCTCGCTATGCCGCACCACGCCAGCAATTTGCACCTCTTGCCCCATATTCGCCATTTGCGCTTGCGCCAGGGGGGTGATTTGGGTTTCGTCCTCATAACGCAGGGGCAGATGCAGGGCAAAGTCCAGATCGCTGCGCA
>CAZSPW010000049.1:0-10717 GCA_964608575.1 uncultured Burkholderiaceae bacterium
TCGCCTTATTGGGCGCGTTTCTTTTAAGCTGCGCCAATGTTGTCGCCAGCGCCTTCGGGCTAGGCCCGGCGCTCACTTGGGTCACGGGCATCTCTTTTTGGGACAGCATCCCCACCGTTTTAGGCTTTGCGGTGCTCGCCCTCTTGATTTATTCATGGGTCGAATCGCTTATGAGCAATTTGGCTGGCATGGCGGTGTATGTCGTCAATATCCTGTTTGCGCCCTTCGGCTATGAGCTCCTAGCCCTGCCCTATTGGTTAGGGCTAGCCATCGCACTGGCACCGTTGCCCTTTTATTTCGGGATGCGCTCACTGTCAGACAGGCTTGAATAAGCCAGCAAGCGAAGTACAAACTTAAAAAATGATATCGACCAGTTTATGTTAATCAAGAAATTAAAACAATTATTAGGGTTTTTCTTCTATTTAATTATTTTTTAATGCATTCCAGCGACCGTATTTTTTTATAGCTACAAACGGTGCGGTTGGGGTGTTTTTGCTTATGAGTACCCCTTAATTGCCGCGCTAACGAAAGAATGCGCGAAGCAGCAGCGCCTTCAGAACACAGGTTCGCAGCCATAGCTGGCACAAGGGCCTTTCCTTGACTCCATCTAAGAAAGGTTGGTTAGACTGGCCTTGTTCGTCGCCCTAATACGCCATCAATATCAGCAAAGCCCCTGCGCGCCGCCTAATCGCTGCCTTGCCTACATTAGCGCCAAACACAGCTTTAGCATTTAGCCCATCATCCAATTGGCATAGACGATGCACGAATGAGGCTACACATAATCATCCGCAAGGCAGCAGCCTTTTGCGCCGCGCGCTGCCAGAACCCAAATAAGGAAACCCATGAGTTACACACCCGCTAGCACCACTGTCTCTGGCGCACCTATGCCCGCTGCCCTGCAAAAACTGCGCTTTCCCGTCATCGGCGCGCCGCTGTTTATCATCAGCAACCCTAAGCTGGTGATTGCCCAGTGCACGGCTGGCATCGTGGGTTCTATGCCCAGCCTGAATGCCCGCCCCGCCAGCCAGCTGGACGAATGGCTGCACGAGATTACCGAAGGCTTGGCCGCTTGGGATAAAGCCAACCCCGATCGCCCCGCTGCGCCTTTTGCCATTAACCAAATCGTGCACAAAACCAATGATCGTCTGGATCAAGATTTGACCATTTGCGCCAAATACAAAGTGCCCTTGGTCATCACCAGCCTGGGCGCTATTACCGATGTATATAAAGCCGTGCAAGGCTGGGGCGGCATCGTCATGCACGATGTCATCAACAATACTTTCGCCAACAAAGCGATAGAAAAAGGTGCCGATGGCCTGATAGCCGTGGCCGCAGGTGCAGGCGGGCACGCAGGCGTGAAATCGCCCTTCGCCCTGATAGGCGAGATTCGCCAATGGTTCCAAGGCCCTGTGGCGCTATCGGGCTGCATGGCCACGGGCGACGCGATTTTGGCAGCGCAAGCCATGGGCGCAGACTTTGCCTATATCGGCACGCCCTTTATCGCTACGCCCGAAGCCAATGCCGTGCAGGAATACAAAGAGATGGTGGTAGCCAGCAATTCGGACGACATCCTCTACAGCAATGCCTTCACAGGCGTGCATGGCAATTACCTGATCCCATCCATCAAAGCCGCAGGCATGGATCCAGCAGCACTGGCCAATTCTGACCCCAGCAAAATGAATTTCGGCACAGGGTCAGCGGCCATGAGCAGCGCCAAGGCCTGGAAAGACATTTGGGGCTGCGGCCAAGGCTGTGGTGAAGTGCAAAAAATCCAAGGCGCAGCCGAATTGGTAGCGCAATGGCAGGGCGAATACGCCGCCGCGAAAAAACGCTTATTGGGTGCATAACTCCGCACTTGCTGCCTGAGCCCAAATGGGGTAAGAATGCGACCATAGAAAACCCCTTTCTTGGTCGCATTTTTTATGGGAACCGCGCCGCATGAGCCACCATCCCCGCTTAGATAGCCGCTTGGCTTTTTACGCACAAAGCCACCAAAACCCGCGCAATGAAGCCATCCACCTGCTCGCCATTCCCGCCATCATGTTGAGTTTGATGGGTCTGCTCTACGAGCTGCATCCTTGGGCGCTGTACGCGCTGATCGCTTTCAGCATGGCCTATTACCTGTTTTTGGGCAACTGGCGCTATACCTTGGCTATGCTGGTTTGGGCGGCACTTTCTATTGCCCTGCTCTACCTCATGGGCGCATGGCGGCTGCAAATTTGCATCGCCGTTTTTGTAGTGGCGTGGATAGCTCAATTCATCGGCCACAAAATCGAAGGCAAAAAACCCAGCTTTTTCGAAGATGTGCAATACCTATTGGTTGGGCCGCTATTTGTGCTGCAAACCTTGGGGCGCAAGCTCAAACATGCTTAATTTCAGTGTCTTTTTGATGTTTTAGGCCGCCAAAACTGCCTGGGCAGCTCATTTTCTAATAGCAACTCCTACCCCATTACACAAAAAAGCCGCTATTGCTAGCGGCTTTTGCGATGACAAACGCTATCAAACTGCGGTTGGACGACCTTTAAAGTCCGTCCAGGTGTTTTTCTCAAAACAGAACAGCTTGCATTTGCGTGCTGTGCTGAAATACCAGCCCAAGCTAAAAGGCTGTACCACGATACGCCCAGGCATCATGTCTTCCAAACGCGCCTGTGCTTTTTTCAAACGGTATAAAGGCACAGTCATATCAACATGGTGAGCAGTGTGCTCCATGATGTGGTGCGCCACTGCGCCCAGCGCCAGCGGGAAAGTTAAATGCACGGTGGTGGTGACAAAGGGTGCAGCTTTGGCCCAAGCGGCTTTGTCGTTTTGCCACTTCACACGCTCATGCGTGTGGTGTACATAAATCACAAAACCTATCATGCTGACCCAAGCGTAGAAGGGAATGGCAAAACCAAACAGCAGGAGCAGCGCAATAGATTGCTCGGTATAGAGCGCCAAGCCCACCAGCGAGCCTATCCACACCAGTGCAAAGGCCAGCGACAGCAGCGAATCTTTGATGAAAATAGGGCGGCGCGTGGGCATATATTTTGCGCTCGGGAAGAATTCGCGCTTCCACCAAATTTCAATCATGTAATACAGCCCAGGCGCCCAGCCGCTGCGGTAAATGCGTTGCAGGATTTTTTGGCCCAACGGCAGGGCGGCGTATTCAGCTGGGGTTAAGGGTTCCCAGACAAAATCCACGCCTTTGAGATTGGTGTAACCGTGGTGCACCACATTGTGTCCTACATCCCAGAGGCTGTAAGGCGTGAGGGAGGGCAAAAAGACAATGCGGCCCAGCCATTTATTCAGCCTGCGATTAGGCGTCAAGCTCATATGGCAAGCATCGTGGCCAATCACAAACAAACGCCCAATCACGATGCCAGCAGCAATGGCGCACAGCCATTTTGCCCACCATGCTTGCAGCATCACAATGGCGGCCATCAAACCAAAAAACAAAGTGAAATCAAAAGCAATCAGCACGAAAGCGCGCCAATACACCTTGGTAGCTAAAGGCTCAGTCCAGGAACGGATAACTTTGCGATGCGGTAAAGGCTCGCCTGGCGGAATGGGTTGAAGCGTTGTAGTGGTGTTGTCCATAAATGTGCCGAAACAGCCTATACGGCCAAAAAACGAAAGGGATAAGGGAAGGAAAATCCGAGGGAGGGGGCAGCTACACTGCGGCAGCAGCGATCAAAGCAACATGACTCAAAACTGCTGCAGTCTAGCTAGAGACTGCATCCAATATTTGATCTAGGATGAAAAAGGCGGCAATAACTGTGAACGATAAAGCTGGCAAGAAAAAAAGACAAAGGGTCAAAGGAAGGCCACCTCTATTAAGTCTGCGCCAAATCAAGCCCCTGACAATCTCACGGCTGCCGGCTGAGCGCAGCAAAAAACGGCTCATGAATGGGGCTGAAGTATAATGCAAGGCTTGCAAAATTTCTTGCAAGCCAAGCACGGCGAGGAGTTTTCCCTTCTCGTTCGCAAGTATTTGTTTTTACAAAGGAAAGTTCGATGACTATCGACAAAGCCCAAATCGTGGCCGATAACGCCCGCGCTGCACAAGACACAGGCAGCCCAGAAGTGCAAGTTGCTATTTTGACTGCCCGCATCAACGATTTGATGCCCCACTTCAAAGAACACGCTAAAGACCATCACGGTCGCCGTGGCCTGCTGCGCATGGTTAGCCGCCGCCGCAAACTGCTGGACTATCTCAAGTCCAAAGATGCAGATCGCTACACTGCCCTGATCGCTAAACTGGGTCTGCGTAAGTAATTCGCAAATACACACAAAAAACGCCAGAGCCTGTGCTACTGGCGTTTTTTCCACATCTTCACCCTGAATTTCCCACCATTCTTTCGCATAGGCGCAGCATCTTTGCCGACGGGCTGTGTCATTCCATAAACACTGCAAACTCGTCTCCGAGTTCGCGTTTTTTTGGAATGGCATCGTCTGCGAACTTCGCCTTAATTTTTCACCTTGTTTTTGCTGTTTTAGGCCGCCAAATCTGCCTGAGCAGCTATCAAAAAGGAAACCCATATGAGTATCTTCAATAAAGTCACCAAGTCCTTCCAATGGGGCAAACACACCGTGCGCATGGAAACTGGCGAAATCGCCCGCCAAGCTACAGGCTCAGTCTTGCTGGACATGGACGGCACCGTTGTTTTGGCTACTGTTGTTGCCAGTAAATCCGCCAAACCAGGCCAAGACTTCTTCCCCCTGACGGTGGATTACCTAGAAAAAACCTATGCCGCCGGCAAAATCCCAGGCAGCTTTTTCAAACGCGAAGCCAAACCTAGCGAATTTGAAACCTTAACCAGCCGCCTGATCGACCGCCCGATTCGCCCGTTGTTTCCAGAAGGTTTCTACAACGAAGTGCAGATCGTGATCCACACGCTCTCACTCAATCCCGAAATCGAAGGCGACATCCCTGCCCTCATCGCTTCTAGCGCCGCGCTGGCCATCTCTGGCATTCCGTTTGCTGGCCCCATCGGCGCAGCACGCGTGGGCTATATCAACGGCCAATATATTTTGAACCCGAACAAAGCCGAAATGGCGCAATCGCAGCTGGATTTGGTCGTTGCCGGCACGGAAAACGCCGTGTTAATGGTCGAGTCTGAAGCGCAGCAATTGAGCGAAGAAATCATGCTCGGCGGCGTGGTATTTGGCCACGAGCAAGGCAATATCGCCATCAATGCCATCCACGAGTTGGTACGCGAAGCCGGCAAACCCCTGTGGGAAAAAGAAGGCACTTGGGCACCAGCGCCTAAAGACGAAGCCTTTATCGCCAAAATCAATGCCCTGGGCGAAGAAAAACTGCGCGCTGCCTACCAAATCCGCAGCAAACAAGCGCGCACCCAAGCCTGCCGCGCCGCTTACGCTGATGTCAAAGCCGCACTGACGGCTGAAGGCGTGGAATTTGACGCCGTCAAAGTCGAAAACCAATTGTTTGAAATTGAAGCGCGCATCGTGCGCAGCCAAATTTTGGCAGGCGAGCCGCGTATCGATGGCCGCGACACGCGCACTGTGCGCCCCATCGAAATTCGCAACTCTGTGCTGCCCCGCACCCACGGCTCTGCCCTGTTCACGCGTGGCGAAACACAGGCACTCGTCATTACCACTTTGGGTACAGATCGCGATGCGCAGCGCATCGACGCGCTCTCAGGTGAGTTTGAAGACCGCTTCATGTTCCACTACAACATGCCCCCCTTTGCTACAGGTGAGACTGGCCGCGTGGGTGCCCCTAAGCGCCGTGAAATTGGCCACGGCCGCCTAGCCAAACGCGCATTGATTCCAGTATTGCCTAGCAAAGAAGAGTTTCCCTACTCCTTGCGTGTGGTCAGCGAGATCACCGAATCCAATGGCTCCTCCTCTATGGCCTCAGTTTGCGGCGGCTGCTTATCCATGATGGACGCTGGCGTGCCGATCAAAGCACATGTAGCGGGTATCGCCATGGGCCTGATCAAAGAAGACAATAAATTTGCGGTCCTGACCGACATCTTGGGCGATGAAGATCATCTGGGTGATATGGACTTCAAAGTCGCAGGCACCACCAATGGCGTAACTGCGCTGCAAATGGACATCAAAATCCAAGGTATCACCAAAGAAATCATGCAAGTGGCGCTGGCGCAAGCCAAAGAAGCACGCATGCATATTTTGGGCAAAATGCAAGACGCCATGGGCGAGAGCAAAACCGAAATCAGCGATTTCGCACCCCGCCTCTACACCATCAAAATCAACCCCGAGAAAATCCGCGATGTCATCGGTAAAGGCGGCGCCACCATCCGCGCCTTGACCGAAGAAACTGGTTGCACCATCGATTTGAACGACGATGGCGTAGTCACCATTGCATCCAGCGACGCAGCCAAAGCGCAAGATGCCATTGCCCGCATCCAGGCCATCACGGTTGAAGTAGAAATCGGCCAAATCTACGAAGGCCCTATCACTAAACTGTTTGACTTTGGCGCGCTGGTCAATGTCTTGCCAGGCAAAGACGGCCTGCTACACATCAGCCAAATCGCGCACGAGCGCATCGAAAAAGTCACCGATGTACTGGCTGAAGGCCAAATTGTCAAAGTCAAAGTACTGGGGACAGACGAAAAAGGCCGCATCAAACTGTCGATGAAAGCCTTGGTCGAGCGCCCCGAAGGCATGCCAGAGCCTGAGCGCCGTGAACGCACAGAGCGTAGCGACCGTGGTGACCGCCAACCCCGTGGTGAGCGCCCCCCCCGCCAGTACGCTGAGCGCAACGAGCAGTCAGACGCAGCACCTACGGCCGCTCAAGACGATCAGCCACAAGCCTAAAGCGCCAGTAAGCGAAGCACAAGAGGAGCATTTGCCATGACGACACGCAAACTCATCGCGGGCAACTGGAAGATGAACGGCAGCTTGGCCGCCAACGAGGCACTGATCGCTGGCATCCAAGCGGGTTTGCAGGCGGCTGCCCCCGCTTGCGATATCGCCGTTTGCCCTCCGGCCATTTACTTGCCACAACTGGCAGGTTTATTGGCTGGGCAAAACGCCATTGCCCTAGGTGCACAAGATGTATCTGAACACGCCAGCGGCGCTTACACCGGCAATGTTTCCGCAGCCATGCTCAAAGATTTTGGTCTGCGCTACGCCATTGTTGGCCACTCCGAGCGCCGCCAATACCAAGGCGAAACGGATCTCACTGTTGCCCTAAAAGCCAAAGCCGCACTCGCTGCTGGCATTACCCCCATCGTCTGCGTGGGGGAAACTTTGGCCGAGCGTGAAGCGGGTAAAACCGAAGAAGTGGTCAAGCGCCAGTTGGCAGCCGTCATCCACGAAAACGGCTGCTGCATCACCGAAATCGTCGTCGCCTACGAACCCGTCTGGGCCATAGGCACAGGCAAAACGGCCACGCCAGAACAAGCCCAGGCCGTGCATGCGGTGCTGCGCACCCAACTCAAAGCGGCCAGCGACAAAGCAGGCAGCATCCGTATCCTTTACGGTGGCAGTATGAATGCCAGCAATGCGGCTGAGCTTTTGGCACAGCCCGATATTGATGGTGGCCTGATAGGCGGCGCTGCTCTCAAAGCACCAGATTTCTTGACCATTATTGCCGCTGCAGGCCGTTAAATCTGCCTGAGCAGCTATTATTTTTGGAGTAATTTATGTTGAATTTATGGGGAATTTTTATGACTGTGGCGCTGCTGTCTGCCATCGTCATGGTCGGCCTGATTTTGCTGCAACAAGGCAAAGGCGCGGACATGGGAGCCAGTTTTGGCGCAGGCGCGTCGGGCAGCTTGTTTGGGGCATCAGGCAGCGCCAACCCGCTGTCTAAAGCCACGGCCTGGGCCGCAGGCATTTTTTTAGCCAGCACTTTGGCTTTGACTTATATTGATTACCACGGCAATAAAGCCACGCCTAATAGCGACGCTGCGGTCAATAGCGTGCTCAGCACCTTAAACGCGCCGGTGCCCGCACCTGCTGCATCAAGCCCTGCGCCAGCCGCCAGTAGTGTTGCCCCTGTGCCACCCGCTGCACCCGCTGCACCCGCTGCCAAATAAGCTCCCTTTGCATCAAAATTGGCTTATAAAAGCGCCTTGCTAGGCGCTTTTTTTCTGCCCTCATACCAGCTCGCACTTAGACTCTCACGCTTATGCAGACCTATCTTGCTCCCGCCAAGCTCAATCTGTTTTTGCACATCACTGGCAGACGCGCTGATGGCTATCACTTGCTGCAATCGGTTTTCATGCTGATCGATTGGTGCGATGAATTACAGTTTGAAATCGAGCCGAACGACAAGCGCATCAGCCGCAGCGATTTGCCTCAAAGCGCTATGACCGCCCCCCTCTTGCCTGAGCAAGACCTCTGCGTCCGAGCCGCGCTAGCGCTACAGCAAGCCACAGGCTGCCAGCAAGGCGTACACATTAGGCTGAGAAAAAACATCCCCAGTCAGGCAGGTATGGGCGGCGGCTCATCTGATGCGGCCACTTGCCTTATGGTGCTCAATCAGCTCTGGAATTTAGGCTTGAGTCAAGCGCAATTGATGGCTATCGGCGTGCAATTAGGTGCAGATGTGCCTTTCTTTTTATCCGGCGGGAATGCGTGGGTTGAAGGCATAGGCGAAATCCTCCAACCCATCACCTTAGCCCCTGCGCAATTTCTCATCATTAAGCCCAGCAGCGGGGTCTCTACACCAGAAATTTTTCAAGCCACTCAACTCAAGCGAGACGCAAAACGGTCTATAATTGCGGACTTCGCTCAAACGCCATACGAATTTGGGCATAACGCCCTGCAGGCCGTCGCAGAGCAGCTCAATCCTGATATTGGGCTAGCCATTAACATCATGGCGCGACACGGTTTGCAAGGCCGCATGACTGGTTCAGGCAGCGCTGTTTTTGCCCCCATTCAAGCTGATCAACAGCTCGATTGGTTAAAAACCTTGCCGTCAGGCTGGATAGCGAAAAAAACAAACAATTTGCAACAACATCCCTCTTTGGCATGTGTGATGCAAACCGAAAGCAAGTCTGAAAATATGCTATAATTTTGGGCTTGAGTGTAGGGGAGTCGCCAAGCTGGTTAAGGCACCGGATTTTGATTCCGGCATGCGAAGGTTCGAATCCTTCTTCCCCTGCCATTCATATGGTCTGCACCAAACGCCGTCGTCGTATCGCTACCAAGATTATGAGTGCAGCCGATTTTCTTCTCTTTACAGGCAATGCCAACCCTGATTTGGCGCAAGAAGTTGCCAATCACCTAGGTACTCAACTCGGTAAAGCCAGTGTATCGCGCTTTTCTGACGGTGAAGTGACCGTAGAAATCAATCAAAATGTACGCGCGCGCGATATTTTCGTGCTGCAATCGACTTGTGCGCCCACCAATGAAAACCTGATGGAGCTGCTCATCATGGTCGATGCGCTCAAGCGCGCATCTGCGGGCACCATCACAGCCGTGATTCCCTACTATGGCTATGCGCGCCAAGATCGTCGTCCGCGTTCTTCGCGTGTGCCAATCTCGGCCAAGGTCGTCGCTAATTTATTGCAAACTGTCGGCGTGAATCGTGTGCTGACTATGGATTTGCACGCCGATCAAATTCAAGGCTTTTTTGATATCCCTGTCGATAACATCTACGCCTCGCCCGTGTTGCTGGGTGATTTAACCAAGCAAAATTACGAAAATCTGCTGGTGGTATCGCCCGATGTTGGCGGCGTAGTTCGTGCGCGCGCCCTGGCTAAGCAGCTCCACTGCGATTTGGCCATCATCGACAAACGCCGCCCCAAAGCCAATGAATCTGAAGTGATGAATATCATTGGCGAAGTCGCTGGCCGCAACTGCATCATCATGGATGACATGATCGACACCGCAGGCACCTTAGTTAAAGCGGCCCAAGTGCTGAAAGAGCGCGGCGCGAAAAAAGTTTACGCCTACTGCACACACTCGGTATTTTCCGGCCCTGCCATTGACCGCATCAGCGGCGGCGATGCCGTAGATGAAGTCGTGGTGACCAATACTATCCCGCTGTCCGATGCTGCCAAAAAATGCAGCCGCATTCGCCAGCTTTCCGTAGCCCCCTTGATTGCCGAGAGCATTCAACGCATCAGCAAAGGCGGCTCGGTCATGTCCATGTTCTCAGATCACGATGATTAAGCGTGGCGTGAGAGCTTGAGCTGCCTGCACCGACAAGGGGTCGGTACAGGTTTTTTAAACACAAAGTGCGCTGGTCGCGGCGCCTTTGATTTTTGTGGAGTTATCCCATGCAATTCAACGCTTTTGAACGCAATAAGCAAGGTACGGGTGCGAGCCGCCGTCTGCGCAATTCTGGCCGCGCGCCTGGTATCGTTTACGGTGGCACAACTGCCCCTACCCTGATCGAAATCGATCACAACGAACTGTGGTACGCCCTGAAAAAAGAAGCCTTCCACGGCGCGGTTCTGGAAATGAACCTGGGTGGCGCAGCGCAAAAAGTATTGCTGCGCGATGTCCAATACCACCCTTACAAACCCCAAGTTCTGCACATCGATTTCCAGCGCGTCGATGCCAACACCAAACTGACTTTGAAAGTGCCACTGCACTTCAAAGGCGAAGAGACTTCACAAGCCGTGAAAATCGACAAATGCTTGGTTACCCGCATTGCCACCGAAGTGGAAATCACTTGCCTGCCGGCTGATATCCCTGAATTCATTGAGGTGGATCTGTCTGGCTTGACCAAGGGTCAATCTGTGCACGCCAGTGATCTGTCTTTGCCCAAAGGGGTCAAAATTGCAGCCCACGG
>CAZSPW010000049.1:10817-14475 GCA_964608575.1 uncultured Burkholderiaceae bacterium
TTAGCCTCTGTTTAAAACGATTGGTCAAAAGTCGTCAAACCCGTATCTTCGTGAAAATTAAAGCCCATTTCTATCGTCGGTTTAACAATACTGAAATAGGGCGAGACATCAAAATCGCGCGGCACAAATAAGCGGTAATCGCGCATAGCTTCATGTGTGCTCTGGCAAGGATCACAATGCGGACTGGGGTTAGGCAAAATCGGATAATTGATTTGGTAAAACGCTTGCGTAATCAAAGTCGAGCAAATCGCCCGCGTGGGGTCGCCACTGGCAACACCTAACATCTGCCGACGAAAACGCGCAGGAATAGGCGGGGTTGGAAACAGATAGCGCGCCAAATCTATCAAATTGCGCAAATCGTAATGGTCGCCCAATCTGGCAATAGCGTAGGCCGTGACTTGGCGCACCTCAGCCTGGCTCAAACCCACAGGCCGACAAATACGCGTGTGCAAACCTGCAAAAGCTTCTAATGGTGCGCTGCGCACACCCTCTTTAATATCAGCCTCAATAAAGCAATGGCCAGGCTTGGCCGCACCTTTCAAGGTTTCATGCAGGTGGCCACCAACATACAACGCCGAATGCGACCAAGTCGATTGCGTCATGTACTTGATCGCGCTAGACACGCGCGTAATCCCCTCGACCAAAAGCACATCACCAGGCTGCAAAATGGCGGCTAAATAATCGGCATTGGTGGAAATACCAAAACCACTGCGATGTACCTCTTGCGTCAAGTATTTGGCTAATCGCCCACCTACCCACGCGCGTAAGCCCATGACTCAGCCTTTCTCTTACTCTTGGTGCCTTAATCGAGATACTGCACCAAAATTTCGCCCTCTTTGATCATATTCAACTCGTAACGGGCCTTCTCTTCTACGGTTTCTAAACCGTTTTGCAAATCATCCACCTCGGCCTGCAATTGCGCATTGATTTGCACC
This sequence comes from uncultured Burkholderiaceae bacterium, assembly GCA_964608575.1. Classification (GTDB taxonomy): domain Bacteria; phylum Pseudomonadota; class Gammaproteobacteria; order Burkholderiales; family Burkholderiaceae_C; genus JAMIFN01. Next base: position 11,753 of record CAZSPW010000049.1, read on the forward strand.
TTTTCGACATTGTCTTTTTGCACCGCAAGCAAGCGCTCACGCAACTGCGCTAAATCGGCGCGATTGCGCGGCCCGAGCCAAATTTGGTACTGAAAAATCAGCACCAAGGCCAACAACACGACCGAAGTAAAACGCGCAAGCATGATCAGAGGATATTGAAAAAAATTCTTGAAAAACCATTGTAATAAGCCCAAGTCCGCATAACAGCACAAAAGCTGGTGCCTATATTCCGTTTTCCCACTATTTAACGATTTAGCCCCTGGTGCGTTGCACAGCACCGACAAGCTGTGCGCCCTATGCGCTGATAATCTGCGCTCAAACAACATCCATAGCAAAGCGAGACACTGCCATGAAATGGGAAGGCCAACGCCAATCTGACAATATCGAAGACCGCCGTGGCGGTGGCGCAGGCCGCGCTGCAGGCAAGCTGGGCATAGGCACTATCGTCATCGGCTTGGTCGCGTCTTATTTCTTGGGAATCAACCCCATGCAGGCCATACAAATGGTCGGCGGTGTGCAAAACAGTTTAGGTAGCGGCCCAGCGGCTGCCACAGGCGAAAAACCCCAAGGCGATAGCGCAGACCCGCAAACTGCCTTTGTGCGTACCGTGGTGGCCGATACCGAAGATGTTTGGGGCAAACTCTTTACCGCGCAAAACGCCAGCTACCAGCAGCCCACCATGGTGCTCTACACAGGTTCGACCCCCACGGCCTGCGGCGCGGGGCAAGCCGCCATGGGGCCGTTTTATTGCCCAGCTGATGAAAAAATGTATCTGGATTTGGACTTCTTCCAAACCCTGGCCACGCGCCTGAATTCGCCTGGCGAATTTGCCCAAGCTTATGTGATTGCGCACGAAGTCGGCCACCACATTCAAAAGCTCGAAGGCACGAGCGACAAAATGCACGCCATGCGCAGCAAGCTCAGCGAGAGCGACTACAACCAGCTCTCGGTGCGCCTAGAACTGCAAGCCGACTGCTACGCCGGCGTATGGGCGCACCACGCCAATGTGGATAGGCAGATTTTGGAAACAGGCGATATCGAAAGCGCCCTGCAAGCGGCCTCGCAAATTGGCGACGACACCCTGCAAAAGCAAGCCCAAGGCTATGCCGTGCCCGACAGCTTTACCCACGGCAGCAGCGCCCAGCGCGTGCGCTGGTTCCGCCAGGGTTTTGACACGGGCGATAGGCGGCAGTGCAATACCTTTGCACAAGACACTGCCCTATAAATGCCAAACCACCCGTTTTTTAACTATTAAAAAATGAGCTGCTCAGGCAGTTTTGGCGGCCTAAAACCCTGAAAACACCCTTAAAAATTGGCCTAAGCAGCACCCTGCACGCCAGGGCGCAGCAAATGCCCATGCACTGCGCCGACTTTGCTGTGTTTAGCCACCTGCCAGCCTAGGCTGGCAATTTCTGCGCTTTGCCATTGGCGGTTTGCTTCTAAATAAATAGCTGTTTGGGCAAGTTTGGCGGCTGAAATGGCTGATAAGGCTTGCAAATACAAGGCTTCTTGGCCAAAGGGCGGATCGAGAAAAATCAGATCAAAAGCTTGGCCTTGCCAGTTTTTCAGCAGGGTGAGTGCGTCTTGCTGGCGCACTTCGCACGGCAAATGCTCGCCACCCTGCCGACTTTTCAGCAGCGCCACGCTTTTTTGCAACTGCGTATAGGCGCTGCGATTGAACTCATTGAGCAGCACAAAATCCGCCCCGCGCGAGGCCGCTTCCAGCCCCAGCGCGCCCGTGCCCGCAAATAAATCGAGGCAGCGCAGGCCAGCAGCATCACCGCCCAGCCAATTGAACAAGGTTTCGCGCAGGCGTTCAGGTGTGGGGCGCAGGCCATCGACGGCGGCAATGGGCAGGGGCGTGCGTTTGAACAGGCCACCGACGATGCGCAGTTTGCCAGGAGCAGAGGCTGTAGAAGCAGGTTTTTTCATCAATCAAGCACAGAAAAATCAGTAGTCAACAAGCAACGCAGCAACGGCCGCTTGCGCGCTTTGCACCGCGCCTTCTAGGGTGGATGGATACACAGGGTGCAGATAATCGCCAGCCAAATACAAGCCTGGGCCTAAACGCGCAGGCAGCTGCGCTTTGGCGGCAAAAGCCGCTGGCGTGGCGGCTATGGTGGCGCGTTTTTCTACCACGGTTTGCACGGGCTGCAGGTCTAATCCCAATTGCGTTTGAGCTTGTTGCAAAACGGCCGCTTGCAATTGCCGCGGCGGCAATTGGCACAGGCTGATGACAAAGGCCAGCAAAGCGCCTTGATGTTCTGCAGCACGCGGCAAAAGCCAGCTACGGTCAAACACAAATTGCGCGGGCTGCTGCGGGCTATCGGCCAACGCCAACATGGGCGCGGGCAGGGGCTGGCTGCTGCGGGCATACACCGTGGCAATGGCGCGGTGTTGCAGATGATTCAAGGCTTGCACTGCGCTGTTTAAACCGAATTGCGCACTAATGGGCGCTAGCAAATCAGCAGCTACCCAGGCAGGCGTAGCAAGCAAAACCTGTGAAAACACCCAAGATTGATCATCACTGGCAACCAGCCAGCCACTACCCTGCTGATCACCTTGTTTTTGCAAGCTGCGCACGCGCTGGCCGCTATGCAGCTGCCCGCCTGCAGCTCGCACGGCTTTTGCAGCGGCTTGCGGCAGCAGCGCCCCCAAATCCTGCTTGGGCAATAAAAAATCTGCGCCCTTGGGAAAGAGGAACATAGCATCACGCAGCACGC
>CAZSPW010000050.1:0-1498 GCA_964608575.1 uncultured Burkholderiaceae bacterium
CGAGTTTTTGGCGTAGATGCTGCCTGAGCAGCTCACAAAAAGATAGTGTTCGGCACTACGCCTAACTCCTATACGAGAGTACAGCATGGATAAACTTAGTTTCATGGCGATTTACCCAGAGATTTTTCTCTTGGTCATGGCCAGCTTGATTCTTCTGGTCGATGTCGGCAGCCGAGCGGTTCTGCGCCCATTGGCTTACTACCTTAGCCTGTTTACCTTGGCTGCGGTCAGTGTGTATTACGCCATCTCTCTGGGCGCACAGATCAGCCCCAATTTTTTGGGCGCCAATGCGGAGATCGTGCAAAAATTCTCGGGCTTTAGCGGCACCATAGTCAACGATGCGATGGCCAATGCGCTCAAACTCTTTGCCAGCGTGGCAGTGTTTGTCACTTTGGTATATGGCCGCCATTACGCAGCGGCTTCAGGTTTGCTGGCACGCGGCGGTGAATTCTTTGTATTGGCTCTTTTTCTTTTGCTCGGTTTGTGCATTTTGGTCAGCGCAGGCAATATGCTGACCATCTATTTGGGTCTTGAACTCCTTAGTCTTTCCACTTATGGCATGGTCGCCATGAATCGCGATAACGGCCAAAGCATCGAAGCCGCAATTAAATACTTTGTGTTGGGTTGTATCGCTAGCGGCTTTTTGCTCTTTGGGATTTCGCTGGTTTATGGCGCGACTGGGCAGCTGCAATTGCAAGAAGTTTTTATGTCCATCATGCAGCCGCAAGACGGCATGAATCCCCAATTGCTGACCTTGGGTTTGGTGCTGATCGTTACTGCCATAGGTTTTAAATTCAGCGCCGTGCCTTTTCATATGTGGGCACCCGATGTGTACGAAGGGGCACCTAAAGTCGTGACCCTGTTGATTGCGGGCGCGTCTAAATTTGCAGCTTTCGGCCTGATTTTGCGCCTGCTAATTGAAGGTTTGGCTTTCATGATACCAATCTGGCAGCAGATGACTTTGATTTTGGCGGTGGCTTCTTTGCTTGTGGGCAATTTGGCAGCTATCGCCCAAAGCAATATCTATCGCATGTTGGCTTTTTCTACCATCGGCCATATTGGTTTTATTTTGCTGGGTTTCAGCACAGGCTATATGCACGGTGATGTGCGCGGTGCAGGGGTCTCGTTCAGCGCAGCGTTTTTCTATACGGTGATCTATGTCTTGGGTTCTTTGGCGGTATTCGGAGTGCTTTTGCATTTGGGGCGCGATGGCAAAGAAGTCAAAAACATCCAGGACTTGGCAGGTCTAGGCAAAACCCGTCCCTTTATGGCTTTGGTCATGGCGGTGTCGCTGTTTTCCTTTGCGGGCATTCCTCCGCTAGCGGGCTTCTTTGCCAAATTTGGCGTACTCCAGCCTTTGTTGGCATCAGACGGCCTGCCTGCAGCGTTCACGGCCATGCATGCGTTTGGCGCACTTCAACCTAGCGGTGGTTTGTTCATTGGCGTTGGTATCTTTGCCATCCTGATGGCTTTGATTGGCTGCTTTTACTACCTGCGC
>CAZSPW010000050.1:1598-14332 GCA_964608575.1 uncultured Burkholderiaceae bacterium
AAGCGTCGGCGTCAATCAATCGTTATTGGCGCTTTGTATAAACCTCTAGCTTTGCTCTTTTTGTTCAACAAAAATCAGAGCTACGGAGAATAAAGTATGAGTCTGAGCACCCATTTGGGTTTGCTGGGGCGCAAGGTGGGCATGATGCGTGTCTTTACCGATGACGGGGAGTCTATCCCTGTGACGGTAGTGGATGTGTCAGGCAACCGTGTGTCGCAAGTCAAAACCTCTGAAACAGATGGCTACACTGCACTGCAGCTGACTTTTGGTAAGCGTCGCGCAAGCCGCGTTACCAAAGCGCAAGCGGGGCATTTGGCCAAAGCCGGCGTTGAAGCTGGCGAAATCACTAAAGAATTCCGTGTAACTGCTGAAACTGCTGCGCAGTATGCTGCAGGTGCTGCGGTGCCTGTGACGCTATTTGCGCCGGGTCAAAAAGTAGATGTGCAAGGCACTTCTATCGGTAAGGGCTATGCGGGCACTATCAAGCGCCACAACTTTAGCTCGCAGCGTGCATCGCACGGTAACAGCCGCTCGCACAATGTGCCCGGCTCTATCGGTATGGCGCAAGATCCAGGCCGTGTTTTCCCTGGTAAACGCATGACTGGTCACATGGGTGACGAGACTGTTACTACACAAAACCTTGATGTGGTGCGTGTGGACGAGGCTCGTTCTTTGCTCCTGATTAAAGGCGCAGTTCCTGGTAGCAAAGGCGGCTTCGTGACTGTGCGTCCAGCTGTTAAAGCGCAACCTGCCCAAGGAGCGAAATAATGCAGTTGGATGTATTGAACGAACAAGGTTTGGCAGCGTCTAAAGTAGATGCGCCCGAAACGGTTTTTGGTCGCGAGTACAACGAAGCCTTGGTGCATCAAATCGTTGTCGCCTTCCAGGCTAACGCGCGCCAAGGCACGCGTGCACAAAAAGACCGTGAACAGGTTAAGCACAGCACGAAAAAGCCTTTTAAGCAAAAAGGCACTGGTCGCGCTCGTGCGGGTATGACTTCTTCTCCGCTGTGGCGTGGGGGTGGTCGCATATTCCCGAATATGCCTGATGAAAACTTCACGCAAAAAGTCAACAAAAAGATGTACCGTGCTGGCATGGCTTGCATCTTGTCACAGTTGGCGCGCGAAGGTCGTTTGTCTGTAGTCGAATCCCTGAAATTGGATACGCCTAAGACCAAGCAATTGGCGGACAAATTCAAGTCTATGAAATTGGACTCCTCTGTGCTGGTGATTGCCGATGAAGTTGATGACAACCTCTATCTGGCTAGCCGCAATTTGAAAAATGTATGGGTGATCGAGCCTCGCTACGCTGACCCAGTTGCCCTGCTCAAATTCAAGACGGTGCTGGTCACCAAAGGTGCTTTTGAGCAATTCAAGGAGATGTTTGCATGAGCGCATCTGCCAAAAAATTCGACGAAGGCCGCCTGATGCAGGTTCTCGTCAGCCCCATCGTGTCTGAAAAGGCAACTTTTGTGGCTGAAAAAGGCAATACCGTAACTTTTAAAGTGCTGCAAAGCGCTAGCAAGCCTGAAATCAAGGCTGCTGTAGAGTTGCTTTTCAAAGTGGAAGTCGCTGGCGTGACGGTTGCCAATATCAAAGGCAAAACCAAACGCTTTGGCCGCTTCACTGGGCGTCGTGATCATGTGCGTAAAGCCTATGTCACGCTCAAGCCTGGTCAAGAGCTTGATTTGGGTGGGGAGGCTGTTTAATCATGGCTGTTGTAAAAATTAAACCAACATCGGCAGGTCGCCGCCATCAGATCAAAATTACCCGCGATCACCTGCACAAGGGTGATGGTTACGCGCCGCTGCTGGAGCCACAATTCCAAAAGGCAGGCCGTAACAACAATGGTCACATTACTGTGCGCCACAAAGGCGGCGGTAATAAGCACCACTACCGTATCGTGGATTTCAAACGCAACGACAAAGACGGCATCCCGGCTAAAGTCGAGCGTATTGAATACGATCCGAACCGCTCAGCGCATATCGCTTTGGTTTGCTACGCTGATGGCGAACGCCGCTACATCATCGCCCCCCGTGGCGTTGAAGTGGGCAGCGTATTGATCAACGGCTCTGAAGCCCCGATCAAAGCTGGTAACACCATGCCTATCCGCAACATTCCCGTGGGTTCTACTATCCACTGCGTAGAGTTGCAGCCTGGCAAGGGCGCGCAATTGGTGCGTTCAGCTGGTGCATCCGCTACCCTGCTGGCGCGCGAAGGCGTATACGCTCAAGTGCGTATGCGTTCAGGCGAAGTTCGCAAAATTCACATCGAGTGCCGTGCCACTTTGGGTGAGGTTGCTAACGCTGAACACAGCCTGCGTCGCTTGGGTAAAGCTGGTGCTAAACGCCATATGGGTATCCGTCCTACCGTTCGCGGTGTAGTCATGAACCCGGTTGATCACCCACACGGTGGTGGTGAAGGTAAAACTGGCGAGGGTCGTCACCCAGTGGATCCATGGGGTAACCTGACCAAGGGCTACCGTACCCGTAACAATAAGCGTACACAGTCCATGATTGTGTCTCGCCGTAAGAAATAAGAAGGGATAACAGAACATGGCTCGTTCCCTGAAAAAAGGTCCGTTTGTTGACCACCATCTGCTGGCGAAGGTTGAAAAAGCCGTCACCACAAAAGATAAAAAACCAGTGAAAACCTGGTCGCGTCGCTCTATGGTTCTGCCCGATTTCATCGGCTTGACCATTGCTGTGCATAACGGCAAACAACATGTACCTGTGTACATCACCGACCAAATGGTTGGCCACAAATTGGGGGAGTTCGCGCTCACGCGTACCTTCAAAGGTCACCCTGCTGACAAAAAAGCCAAGAAGTAAGGAGTAGCATATGGAAACTAAAGCAACACTCCGTGGCGTGCGTTTGTCTGTAGATAAAGGCCGTTTGGTGGCAGACATGATTCGCGGCAAAAAAGTGGATCAAGCCCTGAATATCTTGGCTTTTACACAGAAAAAAGCTGCTGGCATCATTCAAAAAGTGCTGGAATCTGCGATCGCAAATGCTGAACACAACGATGGCGCTGACATTGATACCCTCAAAGTCAAAATCATCCATGTGGAGCAAGGCACGACGCTGCGTCGTTTTACGGCCAATGCTAAAGGCCGTGGCAATCGCATCAGCAAGCCTACATGCCATATCTACATCACTGTCGGTAACTAAGAGGTCTAGAACATGGGACAAAAAATTCACCCCACCGGTTTTCGCCTCGCAGTAAGCCGTGATTGGGATAGCCGTTGGTACGCCAACAAACGCGACTTCGCTGGCATGCTGGCTGAAGACATCAAAGTGCGCGAATACCTGAAGAAAAAGTTGAAAAACGCTTCAGTTTCTCGTGTCCTGATTGAGCGCCCTTCTAAAAGCGCCCGCATTACCATTTTCTCTGCCCGTCCAGGCGTAGTGATTGGTAAAAAAGGTGAAGACATTGAAGTGCTGCGCAAAGAGCTGACAGCTCGTTTGGGTGTGCCTGTTGCCGTCAATATCGAAGAAGTGCGCAAGCCTGAAATCGATGCACAATTGATCGCTGACAGCATCACACAACAGCTGGAAAAACGCATCCAGTTCCGCCGCGCCATGAAACGCGCTATGCAGAACGCTATGCGCATGGGCGCTCAAGGCATCAAGATCATGTCTTCAGGCCGCTTGAATGGTATCGAAATTGCGCGTACTGAATGGTATCGCGAAGGCCGCGTGCCTCTGCATACCCTGCGTGCTGATATCGATTACGCCACGAGCGAAGCCGAAACCACTTACGGCATCATCGGTGTCAAGGTTTGGGTTTACCGTGGTGACAACCTCGGTCGTGACGCTCTACCTGCTATCGATCAGCCGCGCGATGAAGAGCGCAAGCCTCGTGGTGGCCGTCGTGATGGCCGTGATGGCGATCGCCCTGCACGCCGCCCACGCGCTGGTGCTGGCATCAACGCTGCTCCTGCTGATGGCAGCGACAAGCCCGCTGAAGCAGCAGACGCTGTAAAAACTACCGTTAAGCGCGTCCGTAAAGCCGCGCCAGCAGCAGCTGACGGTAAAGGAGAATAATCATGCTACAACCCGCTCGTCGCAAATTTCGCAAAGAGCAAAAAGGCCGTAACACGGGCTTGGCTACGCGTGGCAACACCGTAGCGTTCGGTGAGTTCGGCTTGAAATCGACCGATCGCGGCCGTTTGACTGCGCGTCAAATCGAGTCTGCTCGTCGTGCGATCTCTCGTCATGTTAAACGCGGTGGCCGTATTTGGATTCGCGTATTCCCTGACAAACCGATTTCTCAAAAGCCTGCAGAAGTGCGTATGGGTAACGGTAAAGGTAACCCTGAGTACTATGTTGCTGAAATTCAACCAGGCAAAGTGTTGTACGAAATCACTGGGGTTCCTGAGGCGCTGGCGCGTGAGGCTTTTGCCTTGGCTGCCGCTAAGTTGCCACTGCGTACCACTTTCGTTGAACGCCTGATCGGTCAGTAAGGAGAAGTTATCATGGCTAAAAAAGATTCCAAAGTAACTTCTGCTGCTGATCTGCGCAGCAAAGACGAAGCCGCTCTGCAAAAAGAGATCGCTGACCTGCAGCGCGCGCACTTCAACCTGCGCATGCAAAAAGGTACGCAACAGTTGGCAGACTTGTCACAGTTGCGCAGCACTCGCCGCAGCATTGCCCGTGCTAAAACTGTGTTGGCAGAAAATACTGCTAAACAGCAAGCCACTAAATAAGCCCAATTGAAGGAAAGCACATCATGACGGAAGCTAAAACATCCCTCAAGCGCACCTTGATTGGCAAGGTGGTCAGCGACAAACGCGCTAAAACGGTTACCGTTTTGGTTGAGCGCCGTGTTAAACACGAGCTCTACGGCAAGATCGTAATGAAATCCAGCAAATACCACGCCCACGATGAAAAGGGCGAGTACAAACTGGGTGACACCATCGAGATTACCGAAAGCCGTCCTATCTCTAAAACTAAGAGCTGGGTCGCTACGCGTTTGGTAGAAAAAGCTGCAGCTGTTTAATCAGCTCTGCACTAAAAGAAAAGCTCCCTTCGGGGAGCTTTTTTTATGCGTATGGATGGTTTTAAAGTTGCCATCATTTCGGTCTGATTTTTGGGCATCAAATCGTGTTTTTAGTCCGTCAATACTGCCTGAGCAGCTCCTGATTTAATAGAGAACGAAAAGGGCGGATAAGGAGTGAGTTGGAACGGAAATGCTGGGGTATTTTTAGTCTGTATCAGGGATGATTTTTCGCCAAAGTTTGGGCATGATGGCATGCGAAAATCCACGGGTTACGCCCACCCCTTTTCTAGCTAAAGAGAAACTGACAATGGAAGCATTTATCTACGACCATGTGCGCACTCCCCGCGCCAAAGGTAAGGCCGATGGTAGCCTGCATGAAATCACCCCAGTTTGGTTGCTCACGCAAGTGTTTAACGAAGTTCGCAGCCGCAACAATCTCGATACCAATTTGGTTGAAGATGTGGTCATGGGCACAGTCACACCTGTGGGTGAGCAAGGCGCCAATATCGGCCGTATGGCCTTGATCAATGCCGATTACGCGCAAACGGTGCCTGGCGTGCAAGTCAATCGCTATTGCGGCTCTGGTCTTGAGGCCGTTTCTATCGCAGCGGCCAAAGTCATGGCTGGCCAGGCTGATGTCACCATTGGCGGCGGTTGCGAGATGATGAGCCGTGTGCCTATGGGCTCTGACGGCGGCCCTTGGGCGCAAGACCCGCAAATGGCCTTCAAGAGCTATTTTGTGATGCAAGGCATTGCCGCCGACTTGCTTTCTACTCTGCATGGCTTCAGCCGCGCCGATGTGGATGCGTATTCAGCAGAAAGCCACAAACGCGCGCAAAACGCTTGGGATAAAGGCTATTTTGCGAAGTCAGTGATGACAGTAAAAGACCCATTGGGCATGACACTGATCAGTAAAGACGAAACCATCCGCCCACAAACCACGACCGAAACTTTGGCGGCACTCAAGCCTGCGTTCAAAGAATTGGGCGAGAAATGGGGCTATGACGCAGTCGCGCAATTCAAATACCCCCAAGTCGAAAAAATCGACCATATCCACCACGCTGGCAACAGCTCAGGCATCGTTGATGGCGCTGCCGCTGTATTGGTAGGCAATGCCGAGGCAGGCGCAAAAATGGGTTTGAAAGCCCGCGCCAAAATCCGCTCTTTTGTCTCTGTAGGCTCTGAGCCGACCGTGATGTTGGACGGCCCAGCTTTAGCCGCCCGTATTGCGCTGAAAAAAGCGGGCATGGATGCCAAAGATATTGATTTGTGGGAATTGAATGAGGCTTTTGCCTCTGTAGTTCTGACTTTCATGAAAGAGCTCAACATCCCGCACGACAAAATCAATGTCAACGGTGGCGCGATTGCCATGGGGCATCCATTAGGCGCGACGGGCGCCATGATTTTGGGCACGGTGCTCGACGAGCTGGAGCGCACAGGCAAGAAAACTGCATTGGTATCGCTCTGCGTTGCCGCAGGCATGGGCACAGCCATGGTGATTGAGCGCGTTTAAGCGCCATCACTTTTAGTTGAACGAATATTTGATAAGACGACAGAAGGAAAAAACCATGTCTGAAGTTGTGAAATACGCTGTAGATAGCGATGGCATTGCCACTTTGACCATCGACTACCCAGGCAAGAGCATGAATGTTATCGATCAAGCCTTGATGGACGGCTTGAGTGCGGGCGTAGAAAAAGCGGCGGCTGATGCAGCCGTCAAAGGCATCATCGTCACCAGCGGCAAAGACACTTTTGTGGCTGGCGCTGATTTGAAGGCGATGGAAGCCAACCTCGACAATATGATGAACGACAGCATCGAAGAGGCTTTCGAAAAGTTCAGCTCGTTGTCAAAAATCTTGCGCCGTATGGAAACCTGCGGCAAGCCCGTAGCTGCAGCCATCAATGGCATCGCTTTGGGCGGTGGTTTTGAAATCGCTTTGGCGACGCACTACCGCGTATGTGCTGATAACCCACGCATTAGCCTGGGTCTGCCCGAGGTCATGATCGGCCTCTTGCCCGGCGCGGGCGGTACGCAACGCATGATTCGTACCCTAGGCATCCAAGGCGCAACGCCTTATCTGATGGAAGGCAAACAATTCAATCCCGCCAAGGGTTTGGAGTTGGGCTTGATTCAAGCCGTAGTGCCTGCAGACCAAGTGTTGGCCACGGCTAAAGCCTGGCTGCTGTCAGACAAAGCCACGGCTGTTGCGCCTTGGGACGACAAAAAATTCAAATTCCCAGGCGGCAATGCCTTGATGCCACAAAACGCGCAAGCCTTCGTGGTCGGCAACGCCATGATTCAAGCCAAAACCATGCGCAATATGCCATCGCCCATGGCGATTCAAAGCTGCATGTTCGAAGGCTCGCTCGTGCCTATGGATAAAGCCCTGCGCATTGAAAGCAAATACATGACGCAAGTGGCGCGTTCAGCCGCCAGCCGCGCCATGATTCGCACCCTGTTTGTGAACAAGGAAAAAGCCGATAAGCTCGAATTCCGTCCGCAAGGCATAGAAAAATTCAACAGCCAAAAAATGGGCATGATCGGCGGCGGCATGATGGGCGCGGCCATTGCGCTCACGGCGGCCAAAGTCGGCATCCAAGTGGTACTGATCGATATCAGCCAAGAATTGGCCGAAAAAGGCAAGCAATACGCGGTCACTACCCTGCAAAAGCAGGTGGACAAAGGCCGCATGGCGGCTGACAAAATGGCTAAATTGCTGGCTTTGATTACGCCCACGACGGACTACGAGCTGCTGCGCGATGTGGACATCATCATCGAAGCTGTGCCTGAAAACACCAAAATCAAGGCGGAAGTCACAGCCAAGCTGGAGCAATACATTCCAGCAACTTGTGTGTTTGCGTCTAACACCTCAGGTATTCCGATTACCAAACTGGCCAAAGCCTCTAGCCGTCCAGAGCGTTTCATTGGTTTGCACTTCTTCAGCCCCGCTGATCGCATGCCTTTGATCGAGGTGATTCGTGGCGAAAAAACCAGCGATGCCACGCTGGCGCAAGCCTTGGATTTCGTCGCCAAAATCAAGAAAACGCCCATCATCGTCAATGATGTGTCTGACTTCTACACCACGCGCTTGATTGGTTCTTTCATCGACGAATCTATGCGCATGCTGAACGAAGGCGTATCGCCTGCTTTGTTGGAAAACGCGGCCAAACAAGCGGGTATGCCTGTAGGCCCCTTGACCATCATGGACGAGCTGTCTATCGATCTGGCCGTAGGAGCAGCGGCGAACAAAGCGCGTGAATACGATGACTTCGTGCCGTCTATCACCGTGGCTACGCTGCAAAAGCTGTACGACCTGGGGCGCATGGGTAAAAAAGTTGGCAAAGGTTTTTACGACTGGACCGAAGACGGCAAAAAGCTCTGGAGTGGCTTGGCTGAACTCTTCCCAGTAAAACCTGCAGAGCAGCAACCCCCAGTGGCCGATGTCAAAGCCCGCATCCTGTACGCCCAGGCGCTGAATGCAGCGGGCAGTATGGAGCGCGGCACCCTGACTTCACCCGCCGATGGTGATATTGGCTCTATTCTTGGCGTGGGCTTCCCTCCCTTCTTGGGCGGTCCCTTCGTCATGATGGACGAAATCGGCATCGCCAATTTTGTAAAAGAAGCCGATCGCTTAGCAGATTTGTACGGCGAGCATCTGCGCCCGAATGCCCTGCTCAAAGACATGGCAGCAAAAGGCCAGACCTTCTACGGCAAAAATGCGCGCAAGATGGCAGCCTAAGCTAGGCGCAACGCGCAATTTCAGCGCCTTGATACCCAGCTGATCCCAACCCCGCTGTATAGCGGGGTTTTTTATATCTTTTTAGGGTTTTAGGCCGCGTAAACTGCCTGGGCAGCTATCAAAAATGAAGTTGAATTGCGCTGTTGTTTTTATGGTAAAAACTGTTTAAACAGTAAATAAATCATAGAGTTAGCGCAGTGTTAGGCAAGTTTTTACACTTCTTCGGCTATTATCGCCTGCGCTGAAATCGGACGACAATGGCGCGGCAGCGAATTTGGCTGTACTAAATATTGCCGATGCCCAACCATAAGAAGAAGATGGAATTCGATCATATTGAAACCCCAACCCTCACCAAGGCTCAGCTCGCAGATATGCTGCATCAAGAAGTAGGGCTAAACAAGCGCGAGTCGAAAGATATTGTTGATGCGTTTTTTTATATGCTCAGTGATGCCGTTATTCAGGGTAAAGAAGTGAAAATCACAGGCTTTGGTAATTTCCAAGTGCGCGCTAAGGCGGCGCGCCCTGGCCGCAACCCCCGTACGAGCGAATCGGTCGCTATTGCTGAGCGCCATGTGGTGACTTTCCATGCCAGTCAAAAGCTCAAAGAATTGTTGCAAGCTGCGGTGTTGCCTAGCTCGCAACAAGGCGATAACAAAGGCTGATGCGCTTCTAGTCCAATTGAGAAAAAGCTGGCGAAAAAGCTTCGCATAAAATTACTAACCACTTTTTCTGAATGGGCGCTGAAAGTGCCCACCCCTGAAAACGATGTTGTGAACGCCTGAACATATTGTGCGTGGGCGCTGACATCATCGATTTTTTTATATCCATTGAAGAAAGAAGGACTGCCACATGTTGATAGGAGTGCCTAAGGAGACGGCGGCGGGCGAAACCCGTGTTGCCATCACCCCTGAAACGGTGAAAAAACTCAAAAGCCAAGGTCATGAAATTTGCGTTGAGCGCGGTGCAGGTTTGGCCGCCAGCGTCACCGATGAGGCTTATGCCGAAGTCGGCGCTAACTTGGTTGATGCAGCAGCAGCTTTGGGCGCAGACATGGTGCTCAAAGTACGCAGCCCGAATGCCGCCGAACTGGCGCAAATGAAAGCGGGCAGCACTTTGGTGGGCATGCTCAATCCCTTTGATGCCGAAGGTTTGAAAGCTTTGGCGGCTGCCAAAATCACCGCTTTCGCGCTGGAAGCTGCGCCACGCACCACCCGTGCGCAAAGCATGGATGTGTTGTCTTCGCAGGCCAATATCGCGGGCTATAAAGCCGTGATGTTGTCGGCTGATGCCTATCCTCGACTCTTCCCCATGATGATGACGGCAGCGGGCACCATCAAAGCCGCGCGCGTGGTGATTCTGGGCGTAGGCGTAGCGGGCTTGCAGGCCATTGCCACAGCCAAACGCTTGGGTGCAGTGATCGAGGCATCGGATGTGCGCCCATCTGTGAAAGAGCAAGTGGAATCCTTGGGCGCTAAATTTATTGATGTGCCCTACGAAACCGCAGAAGAAAAAGAAGCCGCTGAGGGTGTAGGTGGCTACGCTCGCCCCATGCCGCAAAGCTGGCTGGATCGCCAAAAAGCCGAAGTCGCCAAGCGCGTGGCGCAGGCCAATGTGGTCATCACCACTGCGCTGATCCCTGGCCGCGCTGCACCCACGCTGGTAACGGAAGAAATGGTCAAGTCCATGAAGCCAGGCTCAGTCATCGTCGATTTGGCCGCAGGCAAAGGCGCTGATGGCGTGGGCGGTAACTGCCCCTTGTCTGAAGTGGATCGAGTGGTGCAAAAACACGGCGTTACCCTGATCGGGCACAGCAATCTGCCCGCTATGGTGGCGGCTGATAGCTCGGCTTTGTACGCGCGCAATGTGCTCGATTTCTTGAAATTGGTGTTTGATAAAGAGGCCCAATTCAAAATCGATTTGGAAGACGACATCGTTAAAGCCTGCTTGATGACGCAAGACGGCCAAGTCCTTCGTGCTTAAGCTGTGCGCCAAGCCCCATCGCTAATTTTTGAAAGAATGTGAGACCCAAAATGGAAGTCATCAATCACACTATCACCAACCTCATCATCTTCGTGCTGGCTATCTATGTTGGCTACCATGTGGTGTGGACGGTTACCCCTGCGCTGCACACGCCTTTGATGGCGGTAACTAATGCCCTCTCTGCTGTCGTTGTTGTTGGTGCCATGCTGGCCGCTGCGCTGACGGTTACGCCTTTGGCCAAATTCATGGGCGTGGCTGCCGTGGCCTTGGCTGCGGTCAATATCTTCGGTGGCTTTTTGGTCACGCGCCGTATGCTCGAAATGTTTAAAAAGAAAGAGCGCCCTGCTAAGGCGGCCTAAACGAAAGCTGGATAAGACAAAATGGATTTCGCAAACTTCCCCCTTAACTACATCGTGCTGGCCTATTTGGTCGCATCGGTCTTTTTTATTCAGGCGCTCAAAGGCCTGTCACACCCCACTACTTCCATTAAAGGCAATACCTTTGGTATGGCTGGTATGGCGATTGCTTTTTTGACGACCTGCGTGTTGATTTTGAAAACAGCGGCGCATCTGAATGTCGATGGCATCACTGGCCTAGCTTGGGTGCTCGCTGGCTTGGTATTGGGTGGCGGCGTTGGTGCTGTTATGGCCAAACGCGTAGAGATGACCAAGATGCCTGAGCTGGTGGCCTTTATGCACAG
The DNA here is from genome assembly GCA_964608575.1 of uncultured Burkholderiaceae bacterium. Taxonomy (GTDB): domain Bacteria; phylum Pseudomonadota; class Gammaproteobacteria; order Burkholderiales; family Burkholderiaceae_C; genus JAMIFN01. The sequence goes on from CAZSPW010000050.1 coordinate 13,020, forward strand.
CATGATTGGTTTGGCTGCCGTGTGCATTGCCGTGGCTGTGGTGGCCGAGCCCCAAGCCTTCGCCATTGCCGAAGCGGGGCAACCCATACCCGTGGGCAACCGTTTAGAGCTATTCCTTGGGGCTGCTATTGGTGCCATCACCTTCTCAGGCTCCGTTATTGCCTTCGGTAAATTGAGCGGCAAATACAAATTCCGCCTGTTCCAAGGCGCGCCTGTGCAGTTTCCTGGTCAGCACTTGCTGAACCTCGTCATGGCATTGCTGATGCTGGCTTTAGGTGGCGTGTTCATGTTTTCCGGCTCGGTGAATGACGGTACAGTGCCTGCTATCTTTTGGGTGCTTCTAGCCTTAGCCTTTGTCCTTGGCGTGCTCATCATCATCCCCATTGGCGGCGCGGATATGCCTGTGGTGGTATCTATGCTCAACAGCTATTCTGGCTGGGCGGCAGCAGGCATTGGCTTTAGCTTGAACAACTCCATGCTCATCATCGCCGGTTCGCTGGTGGGTTCATCAGGCGCGATTCTGTCTTACATCATGTGTAAGGCTATGAACCGCAGCTTCTTTAATGTCATCTTGGGCGGCTTTGGTGGTGAAGCGACAAGCGCAGGCGGCGCTGGTCAAAAAGAACAGCGCCCCGTGAAAAGCGGCAGCGCCGACGATGCGGCCTATATGTTGGCTAACGCTGATAGCGTCATCATCGTGCCTGGTTATGGCTTGGCCGTAGCGCGTGCCCAGCACGCGGTGAATGAATTGGCGCAAAAACTCACAGCCAAAGGCATCGATGTGAAATACGCCATCCACCCTGTGGCAGGCCGTATGCCGGGTCACATGAATGTACTGTTGGCCGAGGCCGAAGTGCCTTACGACCAAGTGCATGAAATGGAAGACATCAACGGCGAATTCGCACAGGCTGATGTGGCCATCATCTTGGGCGCTAACGATGTGGTCAACCCCGCCGCATTGGAAAAAGGTAGTGCCATTTACGGCATGCCGATTCTGGAAGCCTATAAAGCCCGCACCGTGATTGTGAACAAACGCTCTATGGCCGCTGGTTACGCTGGTTTGGACAACGAGCTGTTCTATATGGACAAAACCATGATGGTCTTTGGCGACGCCAAGAAAGTCATTGAAGACATGGTGAAGGCGGTGGAGGCGGTTTAATTACTGCGCTTGCATTGCTTGCCCCGTGCAAAAAGGAAAGCCACCTGAGAAGGTGGCTTTTTCTTTGTGCTGATTTTTCTGACGCGTCATTCGGCGCGTAGTCGCGAACCCAGCGCTAATTTACTGGATGCTGCGACTACGCGCAGCATGACAA
>CAZSPW010000051.1:0-14259 GCA_964608575.1 uncultured Burkholderiaceae bacterium
CTTGGCCAGCTCCGTGGCCAGCTTCAGGCGCTGCGCCTCGCCGCCGCTGAGCGTAGGTGATGCCTGCCCCAATTGCAGATAACCCAAGCCCACATCGTGCAAAAGCTGCAAGGGGTGGGCAATGGCCGGCATAGAGGCAAAAAATCCCAAGGCTTCATCCACCTCCATATGCAACACATCGCCCACCGATTTGCCGCGCCAATGCACGGCCAGGGTTTGCGGGTTGAAACGCGCGCCATTGCACACTTCGCACAGCACTTTCACATCAGGCAAAAAGCTCATGGCCACGGTACGCATGCCCTGGCCTTCGCACGCAGGGCAGCGCCCTGCGCCGGTGTTAAAGCTAAAACGCGAAGCGCTGTAGCCACGCGATTTGGCTTCCAGGGTTTCGGCAAAGAGTTTGCGTATCGCATCCCAAAAACCGATATAGGTAGCAGGGCAAGAGCGCGGTGTTTTGCCTATGGGGGTTTGATCGACTTCCAAGACCCTATCGATCTGCTGCCAGCCTTCAATCGCCGCGCAATGCTGCCAAGCTGCCGCGCCTTTGCTATTGATCGCAGCCTGCACATTGGCCAGCAGCACATCGCGTGCCAGGGTGGATTTGCCCGAACCTGAAACGCCAGTGACCACCACCAATTGCTGCAAGGGAATGCCTACACTCAGCTTGTGCAGATTGTGTAGGTTTGCATGTTCAATTTTTAGGTGTTTTTGGCTTTTTAAGCCGTCAAAACTGCCTGAGCAGCTCGCAAATTGATAGCGGCTAATATCACCTAAATAGCGTCCTGTGGTGGATGCAGGGTTGGCCGCCACCTCAGCCACGCTGCCCTGCGCCACCAATTTACCGCCGCGCTTGCCCGCGCCTGGGCCAATATCGATGATGTGATCCGCCTGCCTGATGGTGTCTTCGTCATGCTCGACCACCATCAAGGTATTGCCTTGGGCAGTGAGCTGACGCAGCGCGCCCAGCAAAATCTGGTTATCGCGTGGGTGCAGGCCTATGGTGGGTTCATCCAGCACATAGCACACGCCCTGCAAATTGCTGCCCAGCTGCGCCGCCAGGCGGATGCGCTGCGCTTCGCCGCCGCTGAGCGTGGGCGCGCCGCGATCCAGCGTGAGATAACCCAGCCCCACTTGCAGCATAAAGGCCAAACGCGAAGTGATTTCAGGCAGCAAATCGCGGGCAATATCGGCGGCGCGGCCGGTCAAATGCAAGCGACTGAAAAAGGCGTGCAGATCGGCCACGCTCATGGCGGCGAGTTGGGTGATGGTCACTTCTTGGCCAGTGCCTAAACCCTCACCCAACAGCGCCATAAACCTCACCCCTCGCGCCACGGCGTTCAAGCGCGTGCCGCTGCAAGTCGGGCAAGGGCTGTTGCTCAAACCCTCGACCTCGGCTTCGGCAAAGCTTTGCTCGCGCCCCTTGTCTTTGGCATCCAGTTGGGTTTCGTCCAATTGCTTGCGCTGCGCTTTGTCCAGCAGCAGCCCTGTGCCTACGCAATCAGGGCACCAGCCATGTTTGCTGTTGTAGCTAAACAGCCTTGGGTCGAGCGCGGCATAGGATGTATGGCAAACTGGGCAAGCGCGCTCAGTGGAATACGCGCGAATTTGCCCTATGCCTAAACCCAGCCCTTGCGCAGTCAAGGCGTTTTCTGCAAAAGCCTCGGCCAATCCATCCAGCGGCGCTAACACCTGCACCACACCTTTGCCCAGTTGCAGGGCTTTATCTACCATCAGGCGCAAAAAGGCAGCGTTGTCTTCACTCACCCAAATATCGGCTATGGGCAGCTCAATCTGGTGTTCTTTGAAACGATCAATACGCGGAAAGCCCTGCGTGGGCAAAAACGCGCCATCTACGCGCAAATGGCTATGCCCCAGTTTTTTCGCCCACGCCGCTAGCTCGGTATAGACCCCTTTGCGCCCACTGACCAAGGGCGCGAGCAAACCGATGTGTTGCCCGGCATAGCGTTGCAAAATATCGGCGCTGATTTGCTCGCGGCTTTGCGGCTGTACGGGCGCGCCATCATGCACGCAATGCTGCACGCCTAGCTTCACGAATAAAAGACGCAAGAAATGCCAGACCTCGGTGGCCGTGCCCACCGTGGATTTACGCCCGCCGCGTGACAGCCGCTGCTCTATCGCCACCGTAGGCGCAATGCCATAGACAGCATCCACCTCAGGCCGTGCGGGTGGCTGCACGATGCTGCGGGCATAGGCGCCCAGAGATTCCAAATAACGCCGCTGCCCTTCGCTAAAGACAATATCGAAAGCCAAGGTGGATTTGCCCGAGCCAGAAACGCCCGTGATGACATTCATCTGCCCGCGAGGGATGTTGACCGAGAGGTGCTGCAAATTGTGTTCTGTGGCGTTGATGACTTGGATGCAGTCTTGCGCCAACAAAGCTCCCTCGTCATTGCGAGGAGCGTAGCGACGCGGCAATCCCTCTTCAGCCAAGCCCCCAACATCCATGGATGGCTTCGCTGCGCTCGCAATGACGGTGTTTGCCTGCGCGGAAAGGACGAAGTCGCGTTGCAGCTCACCCACGGCCCAATGGGTTTGGCTCTGCGCGTAATCTCGCAGGGCATCCGCCGTGTGGCCCGCAGCATATTCACGCACATCGGCAGGGCTGCCTTGCGCCACGATGCGCCCGCCATCGGCACCTGCTTCTGGCCCCAGGTCTATCAGCCAATCGCTGGCGGCCATGACATCCAGATTGTGTTCTATCAGCACCAGGGTATGCCCCGCGTCTTGCAGTTTACGCAGCGCCCGCATGAGCTTGGCAATGTCGTCAAAATGCAGGCCGGTGGTGGGTTCATCCAGCAAGAACAGCGTACCTTTGCGCGCCAAATTTTGCCGGCTGGCGCTGCTGCTCTTGGCGTTTTCAGCCAAATGGCCAGCAATTTTCAAGCGTTGCGCTTCGCCGCCGCTGAGGGTGGGCACGGGTTGCCCCAGCTGCACATAGTCCAGCCCCACATCGACCAGCGGTTGCAGTGCCAGCTGTACCGCCGAGTCGTCTGCAAAAATTTGCAGGGCTTGCCCCACGGTCAGCTCTAGGCAATCGGCCACGCTCAATATGTATTCGCCGCGCGCCACCGTCACTTCCAGCACCTGCGGGCGATAGCGTTGGCCTAAACAATCATCGCAACGCAAATACACATCGCTCAAAAACTGCATTTCCACATGTTCAAAACCTGAACCACCACAAGTGGGGCAACGCCCATCGCCGGTGTTAAAGCTGAAAGTAGCGCGGGTGTAGCCGCGCTCTTTGGCCAGTGGGCTAGCGGCAAAAATCTCACGAATGGCATCCCATGCGCCGACATAGCTGGCAGGATTGCTGCGCGCGGTTTTGCCTATGGGTGATTGATCAACAAAGACCACATCGGCCAATTGTTCAGCGCCCAGCAGCTCGTCAAATTCGCCTGGGGCATCGGTTTGCTTACCAAAATGGCGTAAAAGCGCAGGTGCCAGCACATCTTGCACCAGGGTGGATTTGCCCGAACCTGATACGCCCGTGATGCAGACCAAACGCTGCAGCGGAATTTCCACATCGATATTCTGCAAATTATTGGCGCGCACACCTTGCAGCAGCAGTTTGGGTGTGTTTGCCGCCACGGCGCGGGCAAAGCCCAGCCCCAAAGTTTTGCGCCCGCCCAAATACGCACCTGTCAGGGTATCGGCCTGCGCCAACTCGCTAGGCTTGCCATCAAACACCATCTGCCCGCCCGCTGCGCCAGGGCCTGGCCCCATGTCGATGATGCGGTCGGCGACCTGCATGACGGCGGGGTCGTGCTCCACCACGACCAAGGTATTGCCCGCATCGCGCAGGCGCAGCATGGCCTGATTGATGCGCTGCATATCGCGCGGGTGCAGGCCTATGCTGGGTTCGTCCAACACAAACAGGGTGTTCACCAGCGAAGTGCCTAGCGCTGTGGTCAGATTGATGCGCTGCACTTCGCCGCCGCTGAGGGTGCGGCTTTGGCGGTCTAGGCTGAGGTAGCCCAAGCCCACATCCACCAGATATTTCAAGCGGGTTTGGATTTCTTCTAAGAGGATAGAGAGGGCTTTGGTGTCTGCAGTCGTCGCGTCGTTGCGAGGAGCGAAGTGGCGCGGCAATCCACCCGTCACAGCAGCTTCTTCGGCGGCAGTGGATTGCTTCGCTACGCTCGCAATGACAGGGTTTTTAGGCATTAAATCGGCATTTAAGTCCGTAAAAACTGCCTGAGCAGCTTCTTTTTTGATAGTGCCAGCATACCTGCCTAGCTCTTGCCCCAAGCCCTGCATCCACGCTTGCAGCCTGCTGATGGGCAATTGCATCACATCGTGCAAACACAGGCCAGGCAGTTTTTCTAAAGTAGCGCGGCTGAATGCCAGGCCTTGGGGCATGAAGCGTTGTTCTGGTGCCAGCACGCCATCAGCCAGGGCTTTGCTGCCCACGCGCCACAACAGGCTTTCGGTTTGCAAACGCGCGCCCGCACAAGTGGGGCAAGGCGTATAGCTGCGGTATTTGGACAGCAGCACACGGATGTGCATTTTGTAGGCCTTGCTCTCCAGATATTCAAAAAAGCGGCGCACGCCAAACCATTGCTTATTCCACTGCCCTTTCCACAAGGGTGAGCCGTTGATGACCCATTCTTGTTGTTCGGGCGTGAGGCGATTAAAAGGCGTATCGCGCGGTATGCCTTCGGCCTCGGCATGGCGCATCAAATCGTCCTGCGCTTCTTTCCACGCGGGCGTTTGCATAGGTTTGATCGCGCCAGCGCGCAAAGTCAGTTTGGGATTGGGGATCACCAGCCCCATATCCACACCAATCACGCGGCCAAAACCACGGCAAGCGGGGCAAGCGCCGTGGGCGGAATTGAAGGAAAACAACGCAGGTGTGGGTTCTAAATAGGTTTTGTCGGATTCGGGGCAGTGCAGACCAGTGGAATAAGCCAAGACTTTTTCCTCCTGCCCATCATCTGCCACCCGCAGCGCCACCCTGCCCCCGCCGTGGCGCAGCGCGGCCTCCAGCGCTTCGGTCAAGCGCTGCGGCTCGACACTGCCCCAGCGGAAACGATCGGCCACGACATCCAGCACCTGCCCCTCGCGCGTTTGGCGCTGCCCCAAAACCTTGGTGAAACCACCAGCTTGCAGCCAAGCCTGCATTTGTTCGCTACTCGTGCCCGCCGGAATCGGCAGCGGAAAAGTCACCTGCACACGCGGCGTTTGCCCGTTCAGTTTGGCGGCCAAATCCGCTTGGATGCTCTCTAAACTGTCTTTTTGCACCCGCTGCCCCGTATCTTGATCAAACAGCGCGGCAGCGCGGGCGAACAGCAGTTTGAAATGGTCGTTCAGCTCCGTCATCGTGCCCACGGTAGAACGGGATGAGCGCACAGGATTGCTTTGGCCTATGGCGATGGCGGGCGGCACGCCGTCCAGCCTATCCACCGCGGGTTTGTCCATGCGGTCGAGAAATTGGCGTGCATAAGCCGAAAAAGTCTCGACATAACGCCTCTGGCCTTCGGCGAAAAGCGTATCAAACACCAAGGACGATTTGCCCGAGCCTGACACGCCCGTCACCACCGTGAGCTGCCCCGTAGCAATATCTACATCCAGATTTTTCAAATTGTGCTGGCGCGCGCCACGAATGCGGATTTGGCCCAAGGGCGCATCTTGGGCGCTTTGCGCGTTGTTATGAACGGGGGCGGGATGGGCAGATGACTTCATGCGCAGCATTGTCCCTCAGGCCAGCAGATCATCAAAAACAGAAGCTGCTCAGGCAGGTTTTACGGCCTGAATACCGTAAAACACTATTGAATTTCAACCGATAGATGCAAAACCCTATGCGGTTTTGATTGCATGCAACGCAGCTAGCTTGACGACACTCGCACCAGCCATCGCCGCCACCCCTGGCTCTTCCACCCCAGCATCCCCGCCCTCCAGCCGCGTAAAATGCGGCTTTTCTTTTTTCTGCCCCTTGCCCATGCCTAACCGCTCAAATTCGCCGCTTTCCAGCCTGATTTTTGCCAGCCGCTGGCTGCAAATGCCTCTGTATTTAGGGTTGATCATCGCGCAAGCGGTCTATGTTTTCCATTTCTTTGTGGAGCTTTACCACCTCGTTATGGCCGCTTTTGGCAGCCAGCCCGATATTGAGGCGCTGATTCGCAATGTCGGCTACAAATATGAGTTCGCCGCCCAAGGCTTAAACGAAACCGTCATCATGCTGGTGGTGCTGGGGCTGATTGATGTGGTGATGATCTCCAACCTGCTCATCATGGTCATCATTGGTGGCTACGAAACTTTTGTCAGCCGCTTGAATCTGGACGGCCACCCCGACCAGCCTGAATGGCTCAGCCATGTGAATGCCAGCGTACTCAAAGTCAAGCTGGCCATGTCCATCATCGGTATTTCCTCTATTCACCTCTTAAAAACCTTCATTAACGCCGCCAATTACAGCGAGCAGGTGCTGCTTTGGCAAACTGTTATACATATTGCCTTCTTGCTGTCGGCCATGGCCATTGCGTTTACCGACAGGCTGATGATGTTGCCCGTCAAAGGCCACGATCATTGATTTGCCCAATTCGATTTTCTTTCCAAGCGATAAAACCATGAGCACCACTACCACCATCCAAGCCGCAGACTTGATCGAAACGATTGCAGGTCTTTTGCAGTACATCAGCTATTACCACCCTGCGGATTACATCCAGCATTTGGCGCGTGCTTACCAAATGGAAAAAAGCCCCGCTGCCAAAGATGCGATGGCGCAGATTTTGACCAATAGCCGCATGAGCGCCACTGGGCACCGCCCGATTTGCCAAGACACAGGCATCGTCAATGTGTTCTTGAAAGTCGGCATGGATGTGCGCTTTGAAGGTTTTGACGGCAAGAGCTTGGATGAGATCATCAACGAAGGCGTGCGCCGTGGTTACAACGACCCCGAAAACCGCCTGCGCGCCTCCATCGTCGCCGATCCGCTATTTGCGCGAAAAAACACGGGTGATAACACCCCCGCCGTGATCCACACCGAACTGGTGCCTGGCAACAAACTCGACATCACCGTCGCGGCCAAAGGCGGCGGCAGCGAAAACAAATCCAAGCTGGCTATGCTCAACCCCAGTGATTCACTGGTCGATTGGGTGCTGAAAACCGTGCCCACCATGGGCGCAGGCTGGTGCCCGCCGGGCATGCTGGGCATAGGCATAGGTGGCACAGCCGAACGCGCTGTGCTGCTGGCTAAGCAAAGCCTGATGGAAGACTTGAATATGTACGAGCTGCAGCTCAAATCGTCTAAGGGCGAGAAGCTGAGCCAAGTCGAAGAGCTGCGCTTAGAGCTGTTTGAAAAAGTCAATGCCCTGGGCATAGGCGCACAAGGCTTGGGCGGCTTGACCACGGTGCTGGATGTCAAAATCAATATGTACCCCACGCACGCTGCGGGCAAACCCGTGGCCATGATTCCCAATTGCGCCGCGACCCGCCATGCACACATCGTGATGGACGGCAGCGGCGCTGCCTATCTGGACGCACCCTCGCTCGATTTGTGGCCCGATGTGCATTGGCAGCCTGACGCGCAAAAATCCAAACGCGTGAATCTGGATGCGCTGACCCCCGCTGAAGTGGCCACTTGGAAAGCTGGGCAAACCTTGTTGCTCAACGGCAAAATGCTCACAGGCCGCGACGCGGCACATAAACGCATAGCCGATATGTTGGCTAAAGGTGAGCCGCTGCCTGTGGATTTCACCAACCGCGTGATCTACTATGTTGGCCCTGTTGACCCGATTGCAGGCGAAGTGGTAGGCCCTGCAGGCCCCACAACCGCCACGCGCATGGACAAATTCACCGACATGATGCTGGAAAAAACCGGTTTGATCGCCATGATAGGCAAGGCCGAGCGCGGCCCAGCCGCTGTGGAGAGCATCAAACAACACCAATCGGCCTATTTGATGGCCGTGGGCGGCGCGGCTTATCTGGTATCAAAAGCCATTAAAGCCGCCAAAGTGGTGGGCTTTGCCGATTTGGGCATGGAGGCTATTTACGAATTCGAGGTGCAGGATATGCCCGTCACCGTGGCCGTGGATGCCACTGGCACCAATGCCCACGCCACAGGTCCGGCAGAATGGAGCCAACGCATCGCTACGGGTGAATTCAAAGGTCTGTCTATCATCAGCCAATAAACCCGCGTACTGGCTTTGTGCGCTAAGGCGAAGGAGCTTGAGTACAAGCTCCTTTTTTTATACACTTTTCAGGTTTTAGCCCGCAAAATCTGCCTGAGCAGCTATTGTTTTTAAGCGATTTCTGCGGTAAATCAAGGGTTATTACGAATCTGCAACTATAGTTCTGGCCTCATAACTACTACAGAATAGCGGAGGGAATATGTGCCGTTTTCACCATGCCTTCTTTATTCGATTTTGCTAAACAAGAGCTGCGCTTTTACCTGACCGAACAAGGTTTGGAAAATACCGTCACGCCTACCCTCGTGCGTATGCGGCTACTTGCCGCAGGCATCGCCATCAGCCATGTGATGTTTGGCTTTTTGATGAGCATGGTACAGGCTCAGCCATTTGAAAACCTCTATATGCGCGCGGCGCTTGCGGCCTTGGCCTTGCTGTTATTTTGGCAAACTTACAGCCCTGCTTTTTTTCGCCATATTCCTAAGCTGACTTTAGCGCGTAGTTTTATCTGGAGCATTTGGTTCCATTTGAATATGTTTTCGCTCTGGATGTATGTCATGAACGACTATAACGACATCTGGCTAGCCTACGCCTGCACCTCTATCATGATGAGCTTTTTGCTCATGAAATGGCGCCAAGCACTACAAGGCTTAGGTATGGCCATCGTCTTTGCACCGCTGCTATCACTGGCAACTGGCCATACCCTGCACTGGCCTAGCCTGCAGCATATTTGTACCCTGACTTTAGCCGTGGCCTTGAGCCTGCTCTACGCCTTTGCTATGGGCAATGCGCGTGAGCAACATTTACGCCAATCGCTAGCCATCACGGGCTTAGTTCAGGTTCGTATTCGGCCGCACTTGGCAAGCCTGCACAAATTGCTAGACCAACTCAAAGCCCTAGCCCAATCAGCCCAGCCTGCCGCTAGCGCTGGGCGTTTACTCACGCTTGAGCGCGTGTTCAAAAAAAGCCTGCGACGCATGGAGCACGATTTACAAATGCAACGCAGTAACGCGCAGATGCTAGGCCTACATGGACGGCCGCAAATACTACAAGCGACGACATTAGTGCAAGAAACGCTGGCGCAATTTCCTTTTCACGACCCTAAGCAAGAGCGCTGCGTTCAAGTTCAAGTAGAGAATGATTTCCTATTTTTAGGCGATGCCCAGCAATGGCAACAGGCGATAAGCAATCTACTGAAAAACGCCCTAGACTCCCTGCATCACACCAAACTGCACTTAGAGCTTGGCGATTTGCGCATCGACATCCGCACCCGAGGCAATTGGGGGCGCATCAGCGTGCTGGACTACGGATTGCCTATAGATCGCCAAATTCTGCCGCATGTGTTTGAGCCTTTTTATTCAGATGGGCCTGCCGCTGGCTTGGGGCTTGGCCTGCCGTTTTGTCAACAAGTGGCGCAACAAGCTGGCGGGCGTATCGAGATGGCATCAGATGCCTTAGCTGGTACGGTTGTACACATTTATCTGCCCATCCATCAAGCGGACTCTATCCCCAGCAAAGCAGCACGCCAAGCAGCAGGTGATCGAGCATGAAAAGCATCTTCGCTCGAATCGGGCAGCAACTGCAACGGGTTTACCGCCTGACTTTTCATCCTGATTTAGATTCTGCGCTCTATCTCAATCGCACACGCTTGAATATTGCGGCCTTCAGTATGTTGGTGCTAGATGCGATTTACGCTTTGCTTTGGCTTACGATTTTTAAGGAAGTTCAAGCCTCCCCTTATGTGCTCATCATGGCCGCCAGCGCCTCAGCATTAGCATTTTTAAATCTGCAGTGGCGCTTTATTCCTAAAATCAGTCAGCTAGCCACTGTGATTTTATGCCTTTGGTTAAATATGCCGGTGCTGGCTTTTTATATTTACACTATTGCCCCATTACCAGAACAAGCCTTGGCTAATACGATTATTCTGCTGATGCTATATATGCATATTCAAGACTGGAGAAGCAGTCTGGCTGGCGTGCTTTTAGCTGCTTTACTTAGCCCCTTCTTTTATTTTTTAGGGCTAGGAACCTGGCCAGCATGGCCGCCGATATTGCAGATATTTATTCTTTGCAGTGCCATTGCTGGCGCAGTTGTGGTTTCCGCTTCCAGCGCCAACATCACCAAAATGCGGAAAAATTATGCAACAAAAGTATTAAAAGTCACTCAGGAGCAATTGCGCCCTGCCCTGCAATTACAAACTGAGCTGTTAGGTAATATGCGTTATGAAGCGCGCAATATCGTGCAAAATGAAAGAGAAAGGCTGGCCCTAGACCAATTAGCACAAAATATAGAAACGGAGATTTTAGATTTACAGCGCGAAGTTGCGCATTTATTGCAAGCCGGCACTACGCACCTGAGTGAATTACAAGCCATAGGCATACTCTATACCAGCGATATTATGCATATGGTGCGCCACGACCTGATCGCCAACTACCACTTTCAAGCCCAAGAGCTAGACGCTATGCTGAAACCGCATCTACAAGACGATGTGGTCATCGAGGCAAATGGTGCCGAGATCAGCCAAGCTTTGGCCGCCATGCTCGCGCCTATGCTACAAAGCCTGGCGCAAACGCAGCAATCGACCCATTTCATCCTGCACTGCTGGCGCCAGGCCCATATCGGCAAGCTGCGTATTCATTTGGAAAAACCCGAACATATTGACCGCAGCTTAGCGCCCCAACAAAACCCATTACCCCCTTTTACTAGTTATATTTTTCGCCTTTTTCATATCAGCTGGCAGCTTCATGCCAGCTTCAATAATGGCGTTCCCTGCGACATTACTTTAAGTTGCCCCTTGCCCAGCCACATGGATGCGACACCAGCGCAAGAGAGGCGCCCTGCATGAGCACTGCACTTGACGCACTCCGACTACTGGCTTTAGAGGCTTTGCGGGGGCAGACTATCGAGCATAAAAAATCCGGCTTACAGCGCTGCTTGGCGCAGTTGGCAAGGGCGCAAACATGGCCGGCGAGCAGCAGCTTGGACATCCCCGAGCCGCAAAATCTGCCAGGCCGCCCCGCACGGCCCCAGCTGCAAGCGCATCGCGACATTCCAAGCGCCTCGCTCTACACTAGGGAAGGTCTGCCGCGTTTGCTGCATAGCGTCGCGCACATCGAATTCAACGCCATCAACTTAGCCCTGGACGCGGTGTGGCGCTTTAAGGCCATGCCATTGGCTTTTTACGCGGACTGGCTACAAATCGCCATGGAAGAGGCGACGCACTTTAGCTTATTGGAAAATTTATTATCCGAATTAGGCTATCGCTACGGCGACTTTCCTGCCCATACAGGCTTATGGGATATGACAGAAAAAACCAAAGCCGACATCACTGCCCGCATGGCCTTGGTGCCACGCACCTTAGAGGCGCGCGGCCTAGATGCCACCCCGCCGATGCAAGCCAAGCTACGCAAATTGGGCACGCCCATGGCGCTGCAGGCCGTGGCCGTGCTGGACATCATCTTGCGCGATGAAATTGGCCATGTTCGCATAGGTAACCACTGGTATGGCTGGCTGTGCGCACGCCAAGGCCTTGATCCGGTAGCACATTACGCCCATCTCATACAAACCTACCAAGCCCCACGCCTGCGTGCGCCCTTTAACCAAAGCGCACGCTTAGCCGCAGGTTTTAGCCCTGAAGAATTGGCACAATTGAGCCAAACTGCCATGCACTAGGCTCTACAATTACCCACTTAATTTTATAAGTGTTTTTATTCATTTAGGCCGTAATATCTGCCTGAGCAGCTCCTTTTATGAGAGCAAAAACCCCCTCCCCTATGCCCACGCCCAACCCTCCATCACAGACTTTAAGCCTAGCCCAGCCCGATTTAGCCACCGCTTGCAAAGCTTTTGCATCGGCTAAACGCCTAGTCGTCAAAGTAGGTTCATCTCTAGTCACCAACGAAGGCAAAGGTTTGGATGATGCTGCCATTGCAGCCTGGTGTGCACAGCTGGCCACATTGGTGCAAGACGGGCGCGAAGTCATCATGGTCAGCAGCGGCGCCATAGCCGAGGGCATGAAGCGCCTAGGCTGGAGCAAGCGCCCCAAAGCAGTGCACGAATTACAGGCTGCAGCTGCGGTCGGCCAAATGGGTTTAGCACAGGCCTATGAGAATCATTTGCGCGCGCATCAACTCAAAAGCGCCCAAGTGCTACTCACCCACGCTGATCTAAGTGACCGCGAGCGCTACCTCAACGCACGCTCCACTTTGCTCACGCTCTTGCATTTGGGGGTCGTACCTGTCATCAACGAGAACGATACCGTCGTCACTGACGAAATCAAATTTGGCGATAACGACACCTTGGGCGCATTGGTCGCCAACTTAATCGAGGCCGACTGTCTCGTCATCTTGACGGATCAAAAAGGCCTCTACAGTGCCGACCCACGCAAAGACGAAAACGCCGTATTCATCCGCACCGCCACAGCGGGTGACCCTGTTCTGGAAAAAATGGCCGGCGGCGCAGGCAGCCGAGTCGGCACTGGCGGCATGATCACCAAAATCTTGGCTGCACGCCGCGCTGCATCATCAGGTGCCAGCACCGCCATAGCCTGGGGGCGTGAACCACAAGCCTTAGTGCGCTTGATGCAAGGTGAAGCCATAGGGACGCTCTTGATCGCATCCGAAGCCAAATTACAAGCCCGCAAACAATGGATAGCCGACCACCTGCAATTGGCTGGTAGCGTGCGCGTGGATGCAGGCGCAGCTAAATGCTTATTGGCTGGCAAAGCCAGCCTCTTACCGGTAGGCATGACAGGCGTGGAAGGCGACTTTATGCGCGGCGATGTGATTGCCATCCGCGACGCAGACGGCCAAGAATTAGCGCGCGGTTTGGCCAATTACTCCAGCACCGAAGCGCGTTTACTCTGCACCAAAACCACAGCAGAACTGGCTGAACTCATAGGCTATGAAGCCGAGCCTGAAATGGTGCACAAAAACAATTTGGTTTTGCTCAAAGCGCTGCCTTAAGCTAGGGTGCCAGCCTAGGCGCCATACAAAAAACGGCGCCACTAATGCACTAATGCTACAGATCTTCAAACCGCAAAACTCTATCAAGACAAAGAGGGTTTGCGCCCTCTTTTTCTCTGCTGTTGATCCCCTCAATTTAATACAAAGTACTAGGTAATTGAATCGCTTGGCGCCAGCTACGGCGCCAACCAGATATATCCTTCATAGGATAAATTTTGCGCAGATCAGCAGGGCGCAGTTCATCAGGCGTGGCCAGTTGATTACCCATAAAAGTCTCATCACCAATTTGCAAGAAAAATGGCGTTCCGGCCGCATTCAAAGCCAAGCCACCTATCCTGTCATTAGGATCGTTAGTGAATACCGATTTAGCCGTCGCGCCGCCTGTACGGTAGTCCACCGCCATCGTATAGCCCTGCGGTGCTTTGTAATCACCGCTCGATGGTGTCCCATAACCAGGTATCACCATATTCAAAAACAACGCACCATCTTTAATAACAGGCTCATACACCACTTCAATACGGCTTTTTGGCGAAATTCGATTTATTTTCACTCTCTATTTTGTAAGTAATCAAAAAAGGCATAGCCAGAAGATTGCCGTTCTCCACCGCCAACATCACATTGGGCTTAGCCCCGTAGGGCCGCTGAGCATAGGCAAAGGCGCAGGGCGAGTGGCTGATATGGCTGCGCCGCTAGCGAACAAGGCTACTAGAGCCCAAGACGGCCATGTGGCTTTGGCAGTCAAAAAGGAATGCCAAGAAGTTGAGTACATACTGCGAGCCAATAAGATAATTTGAACAACTCTGGCATTATCTGTGCAAGCCTCGTAACAGCTGCCTTAGTCAAAAAACCAAAGAATGAATAGGCAAAAGCGCAAGATAAGCGGTAAGTCTGATGCCGCAATACATTTGGTCCATTTTCGGAAGGAATAAGCAAAAATAAACGGAATATCGTGTTTTTTCCGCAAAAAGAACAATCCGAAGACACCGCTGATCACCACGATCGCTACTGAATTTTTCAGCATGCTTTTAGGTATTCAGGCCGTGAAACCTACCTGAGCAGCTCACTTTTTTGATGTAATTTTTGCTTATTTTGGCGGTTCTAAAGCAGATCGGAAGAGCGTCGTGTAGGGAAAGAGTGTACGTCCTGGTGTA
>CAZSPW010000052.1:0-14112 GCA_964608575.1 uncultured Burkholderiaceae bacterium
GCGTTTGCGCGCATCTTCTACCGCCAGCCGGATCGGCAGAACCCGGCCGACCATGCCCATATGCAGCGTCACTTGCAACCGGCGGTGGATCGATTCAAGGCGATTGACGACGACGAAGTCCGCACCACCTTCCGCGACAAGTTGGGCGGCTATGTGCGGATGTATGCCTTTTTGAGCCAAATCTTGCCCTACACGGATGCAGATTTAGAAAAACTGTATAGCTATGGGCGCTTCCTGCTGCCACACCTGCCGTTGGATCGTGACAACACGGTGATCAAGATCGGCAACGAGGTGGAGTTGCAGTACTACCGCTTGCAGCGTGTTTCCAGCGGGCCGATTGAGTTGAAGGTGGGCGAACCAAAAGGCGTGTATAGCCCAAGCGCCGTTGGCACGGGAGAAACCAAGGAAGAAAAGGCCCCGCTGTCGGAAATCATCCAGGTGCTCAACGAACGCTTTGGCACCGCCTTCACCGACGAGGATCGGCTGTTCTTTGACCAGATCAAGGCACGGGCCACCAGCAACAGCCAAGTGATTCAAACCGCCATGGCCAACCCGCTGGACAAGTTCCAGCTGGGGGTGCGCAAGCTGATCGAGGATTTGATGATTCAGCGGATGGCTGAGAACGACAAAATCGTCACACGGTATATGGACGACGGCGAGTTTCAACGAACGGCGTTTCCCATCCTGGCGAAAGAGATCTTTGAGGCCGTGCACACACAACAGAAACCCACAGACGGGGCTGGTGTTTAGAGGGCAATCGCCCAAATCAGCGAAAATCACGGGCTATGACGATTTCTACCGCTACCCCACCCGCCCCCGCAGCCAGCACTGCCGCCGCCCCCAAAATCGGCTTTGTCTCGCTCGGCTGCCCCAAGGCGCTGACCGATTCCGAACTGATCCTGACCCAGCTCTCGGCTGAGGGCTACCAAACCAGCAAGACTTTTGCAGGCGCGGATTTGGTGATTGTGAACACCTGCGGCTTTATTGACGACGCGGTGAAAGAGTCGCTAGACACCATAGGCGAGGCGCTGGCGGAGAACGGCAAAGTCATCGTCACGGGTTGTTTGGGCGCTAGAACGGTAGATAAATCCACTACAAATACAGAAGCTGCCCAGGCAGGTTCTACGCCAGAAAATGCCAAAAACGATACTGAAAACCTAGTCAAAAGCATACACCCCAGCGTGCTGGCGGTCACTGGCCCGCACGCCACGCAAGAGGTGATGGACGCGGTGCATTTGCACCTGCCCAAGCCGCACGATCCGTTTTTGGATTTGGTGCCCGCCGCTGGCATCAAGCTGACCCCTAAGCATTACGCCTATTTAAAAATCAGTGAAGGCTGCAACCACCGCTGCACTTTCTGCATCATCCCGTCTATGCGCGGCGATTTGGTCAGCCGCCCAATTGGCGATGTACTGAAAGAAGCCCGCGCCCTGTTTGAAGGCGGCTTGAAAGAGTTGCTGGTGGTCAGCCAAGACACTTCCGCCTACGGCGTGGATGTGCAATACCGCACCGGCTTTTTTGATGGCCGCCCGGTCAAAACCCGCGCGTTGGAATTGGCGCAAGAGCTGGGCAAACTGGCGCAAAGCTATGGCGCTTGGGTGCGTTTGCACTATGTTTATCCTTACCCCACGGTGGATCATTTGATTCCGCTGATGGCTGAGGGGCTGATCCTGCCTTATCTGGATGTGCCTTTCCAACATTCCCACCCCGATGTGCTGCGCCGCATGAAGCGCCCCGCCAGCGGCGAACGCAATTTAGAGCGCATCGCCAAGTGGCGCGAGATGTGCCCAGAGCTGGTGATTCGTTCCACCTTTATCGCCGGCTTTCCAGGCGAGACGGAAGCAGAGTTTGACGACCTGCTGCAATTCATGCGCGAAGCGCAAATCGACCGCGCGGGTTGCTTTGCCTATTCGCCCGTGAATGGCGCGACGGCGAATGAAATCGACGGCCAATTGCCGCAAGAAGTGCGCGAAGAACGCCGCGCGCGCTTTATGGCCGTGGCTGAAGAAGTATCCACCGCCAAACTGCAAGCGCGCGTGGGCAGCCAGATGCAAATCCTCATCGACCATGCGCCTGCGCTGGGCAAAAAAGGTGGCCGTGGCCGCAGCTTTGCCGACGCGCCCGAAATCGACGGCGTGGTGCATTTGCTGCCGCCGCAGAAAATCAGCAAGCAGTTGAAGGTGGGCGAATTCACCCGTGCGCAAATTGTGGGCACGCAAGGCCATGATTTGATTGCGCAGCCGATTTAAAAGGCATCCATTTTTCATGGCGCTGAACACCACCGACCTCATAGGCTATATCGCCATGAGCCTGACCACGGCAGCCTTTGCGCCGCAGGCTTGGCATACGCTGAAAACGCGCGATGTCAGCGGTATTTCGCTGGCCATGTATGCGTCTTTCACGGTGGGTGTGTTTCTTTGGCTGATTTACGGCTTGCTGCGCGGCGATTGGCCCATCATCATCGGCAATGCTATTACTTTAGGTTTGGCTTTAGTCATTTTGGTGTTGAAATTGCGCTATGGACGACATCGTTAAACAAGCTTTGGCCAAATGGCCGAATGTACCCGCTTGCGCGGGCTGGCTGGCTATGGATGCGCGTGGCCAATGGTGGATGCGCGATGCTGCCTGCCAAGCACGCGGCAGCTTTCAAAACGGGTGCGCAGCCAGTGATGTGGGCATGAAAGGCTCGCAACTGAAACACGACAAACTGGTAGCTTTTATTCAACGCAATTACGGCGTGGATGCCAAGGGCTACGCTTGGTTTCAAAACGGGCCGCAGCGCGTGTTTGTGGAATTAGAGGCCGCGCCCTATTGCCTGCGCCTGCATGAGGACGGGCGCATCACTGCCACCGCAGGCAGCAGCAACAGCGCGGACGGCCATTGGCTACTGCCCAAAGTGGATGATGCTTGGCTAGATGAGCCTGGGCATCTTTATCTGAACTGGGGCGAGAAATTGGGGCGCGTGCACAGCCAAGATATGGCGCTGGCCTTAACGCTGATAGAAAACGGCAGTTTGCCAGCGCCACAAGCCAGCGATTTAAACGCCCTGCAACAACGCTTTGCTTATCGCCTTAGCCCCGAGGCTGAGCACGCGGTTTAAAACGCTTTTTTCTTTTTTTCTGCTGATGCTTATCCAGCCTCGCCCCGCGCAAATTCGCTTGGCTTTTTTTAGCCTGCTGATTTCTCCCCTTTGGCCTTTTACCTTAGGCCCCAATAGCAATATGCAACCTCTGATTGTGGGCATGGTGTGCGCGGGTTTATTCATGCTTTGCAGCCCACAGGGGCGCTTGCGGGCTGGTAGCCACTGGGGTATGGCGGGTTTATTGGCGATTTTGGGCGCGCACAGCCTAGTGGTCAGCCCAGCAAGCTGGCCTTTATTGCTGGCCACGCTGCTGGCCTTGGGCGCTTTCTGGCTGCTGGCACAAGCCGCAGCGGGCTGGCAACAAGTAGGCAAACTGCACTGGATATGGCTGGCTTTATTGCTGGCGGCGCTGCTCAATAGCGCCATTGCCGCGCTGCAAAGCCAGGGCTGGGCAGCAGGTTTGGGGCCTTTGGTGCATCCTGGCCATATGCAACGCGCCTTTGGTAATTTACGCCAGCCCAATCAGTTGGCCACTTTCACGGCCATGGGTTTTGCGCTGACGGTCTTGCTGCTGCCGCGCTGGCTGGCCTTGCTGTCGCAGCGCTCTTGGCTGCAGCCAGTGTGCATGGCGCTTTGCTTGGCTTTGCTGGCTTTTGCTTGTGCGGCCTCGGGTTCGCGCACAGGTTTGCTGCAATGGCTGTTGATTTGGGCGGTGATTTTGCTATGGGGCGGCCTAGGCCTGCGCCATGATGCGAGCAAGAGCAAAGTCACGGCTGCTTGGGCAACGGTGGGCGTGCTGCTTTATGGTTTGAGTATTTGGTGGCTGGGGCAAAGGGCAGGCAGCCCACTTGATGGCGGCGCATTAGGGCGTTTGGCCGACGCGGGCGCAGACGCCCGCACGCTGTTGTGGCGCAATTTATTAGAAGTGGCGGCAGCGCAGCCCTGGCTGGGCTGGGGTTGGGGCAATTTAGGCTGGGGCTTGCTGAATACGCCGATTCAGGGGCCTATTTTTGCGCCCTCGGTGGATAACGCCCATTTGCTGCCGCTGCATCTGGCGGTAGAGCTGGGCTGGCCAATAGCGGTATTGTTTTGTGCTGCGCTGGGCATTTGGTTCTGGCGCCGCCAGCCTTGGCGTGAGACGCGGGCGGATCAACAAGCTGCTTTACTCATTTTGCTGGCGATAGGTCTGCACAGTCTGCTGGAATACCCACTTTGGCACGCGCCTTTCTTATTTGCTGCGGCCATCGCCTTTGGCGTGCTGGCGGCTGCGCCGCAGGGCAGATGCCGCGCCGCGCAAGGCCAGCGCCCTTTTTTATACCTGGGGCTGATCACTTTAGGTTTGGGGCTGTATTGGGCGCAGGCCTGGGTGCGCACGGTGCAAATTTATCTACCTGCCGATGCTCGCAACGATTTTTTTACCCGTGATGCCAACTGGATGAACGCAAATGCGCGAACCTGGTGGTTTGCACCCTATGCCAACTTTGCCATCATGGGGCTGCGCCCTTTAAACGCCGAAAATGCAAGGCAAGAGCTCATGCGTGCGCAAGGTTTATTGCACTATTCCAGCGAGGTGGCGGTGCTGCGCCGCGCGCGTGATGCCGCTGCTTTGCTGGGGGATGAGGGTTTGGCCAGCCATTACCAGCAATTGATTGCGCGGCGCTGGCCGAATGCCCAAACCCGATAAGCTGAGCCTTAGCGTTGGTATGCCACTTCGCCGTGGTGGCTGATATCCAGCCCCTCGCGCTCATGTTCAGGGCTGGCGCGCAAACCTATGGTTTTATCCACTAGCCAATAGGCGATAAACGACACCACGCCTGACCATAGCACCGTGATCAAGACTGCGCGAAATTGCACCCAGACCTGATGCGCGGGCCAATACAGCTCCGGCAGCAAGTTTTCCATCGTGACCCAGTTGTCCACCAAACTGGTGCCGCCGTATTGCGGCGCATTAAAAATACCCGTGAGCAATGCGCCGACGATGGCGCACACGCCGTGGATGCCAAATACATCTAGGCTGTCGTCCACGCCCAATAGGCGTTTGAGGCCATTTACCCCCCAAAACCCTGCCACGCTGCACACTGCGCCAATAACCAAAGCCCCGCCTATGCCAACCAAACCTGCTGCTGGGGTGATGCCAACCAAGCCTGCCACCGCGCCTGAGGCCGCGCCCAGCATGGAAGCCCTGCGGTGCAGCAACGCCTCTACCGCGCACCAAGCCAGTATGGCCGCAGCCGTAGCCGCCAAAGTATTGATAAAGGCTAAGGCGGCTATGCCATTGGCTTCCAGCGCCGAGCCTGCATTAAAGCCAAACCAGCCCACCCACAGCAGCGCCGCGCCCACCATAGTCAGGGTTAAATTGTGGGGTGCCATGTTTTCGCGCCCGTGGCCTATGCGCTTGCCCACCATGATGGCGCCCACCAGCCCGGCAACGGCAGCATTGATGTGCACCACGGTGCCACCGGCAAAATCCAATGCGCCCCACTGCCACAGCAGCCCAGCTTGGTGATTGAGCGCAGGTATCAGCGCGGCGCTGGTATAGGCATCAGGCCCAGGCCAGAACCACACCATATGGGCAATAGGCACATAGCTAAAGGTAAACCACAGCACCATAAAGGCCAGCACGGCTTTGAATTTCATGCGTTCGGCAAAAGCGCCGACGATAAGCGCGCCCGATATGCCAGCAAACGCAGCCTGAAACGCAGCAAACAAAATTTCAGGAATCACCACGCCTTTACTGAAAGTCGGCACGGTGGCAAAGCTGCCTTTGGCCGCATCGTAAGCGCCGTGCATCAGCAATCTATCAAAGCCACCAATAAAAGCATTGCCCTGCGTAAACGCCAGCGAGTAACCATAGATAAACCACAGCACCACAATCAGGCTGAAGCTGGCGATGACTTGAATCAGCACGCTGAGCATATTTTTGCTGCGCACGAGGCCACCGTAAAACAGCGCCAGCCCAGGGATGGCCATCATGATCACCAGCAGGGTGCAGAGCATCATCCAGGCGCTATCGGCTTTGTTTACTGGCGCGGCGCTGGTGCTTTGCGCCAGTGCTTGGCTAGCATACAAAACGCTACTCAATAGCAGGGCGCGCAGGCTAATGCCAAGACCGGTTGGGAGGGGGTTAGACAGTGCAAGAGGGGCGCGTTTCACCGGCGATTCTTCCTACTAAAATTTAGCACTACTCAATTGTTGAATCTCGGCCTGAACGGGGGCTGAAATTCCCACTGTATTTTTCAGACCAAGTTGATATATCTCGCGCCGCAGAATACGGCCGCAGCCATGAAAAAAATTACCCAAGACGCGGCGTTTATTTTGCACCATTACGATTGGAGTGAATCCAGCGTGATTGCAGAAATTTTCAGCCAGCAGCTCGGGCGTATCACCCTAGTGGCCAAAGGTGCGAAAAAACCCACCTCTAATTTCCGCGCGGTATTGCTGCCCTTGCAGCGCCTAGAGCTGGCCTATAGCCTGCCGGCTGCAGTCGATGGCGGCGACATTGGCACACTCAAAGCCGCACATTGGGCCAGTGGCTACACCCTGCCGCAAGGCGACGCGCTGCTGGCGGGCTTTTACGCCAATGAATTGCTGTTGAAATTGCTGCCCAGACAAGACCCGCAGCCTGAACTGTTTGACAGCTACGCTAGCTGCGTCGCGCTGCTGGCGCACCAAGGTAAAACAGGTGCAGCTGCAAGCGCCAACACGGCAGCACTGCAAGGGCAAACGGCCTGGATTTTGCGGGCGTTTGAGTTATTGCTATTGCGCCACCTAGGGCTGCTGCCCGATTTGCGACAAAGCGCCAGTGGCCATGCCCTGCAAAGCACCGACAGCAGCGCCCTGCACCTACAGGCCGAACGCGGTTTGTGCGCGGCGCACACCGAAGCCGAGCACGCCCTCGCCCTGCCTGCATCTTGCTGGCTGGCGCTCGCGCAAGGTTTAGCCAAGCCTGCCCCTTTTGCCGCGCTATTGCCGCTATTTTTGACTTGGCCCACAGCGCAACGCAACGCGCTGCGCAACAATCTACGCCACCTGCTGCACGAATATATTGGCGCGCCACTGAAAACACGGCAGTTGATGGTGGCGCTGCAAGGCCTTTAGGCCAGCCATTGCGCGGCACGCAGCGACGCGGCAATCCACCCCTTATCTTTTGAATACCCCTGCCCTATGAAAACCGCCCTGTCTGTCAATGTCAACAAAGTCGCGCTCTTGCGCAATAGCCGCGCCAATGGCCTGCCCAGCGTACTGCACGCGTGCAACATGGCACTGCGGGCAGGGGCGCAAGGCATCACCATCCACCCACGGCCTGACCAGCGCCATATCCGCCGCAGCGATGTGGATGACATTGCCGCGCTGATGCAGCAGTGGCCAGAGCGCGAATTCAATATCGAAGGCAACCCGCTGCACAATTTGATGGATATCGTGCGTGCTGTGCGCCCGCATCAGGCTACTTTTGTGCCCGATAGCATGGAGCAAAGCACTTCAGACCATGGCTGGGATTTGGCCGCACAAGGCGAAGTTTTGCGCCCCTTGATCGCCGAATGCCGTGCTTTGGGCGTGCGCGTCAGCCTGTTTATGGATGCGCAGGCAGAACACATGGCAGCAGCTAAAGCCTTGGGCGCAGACCGCGTAGAGCTATACACCGAAAGCTGGGCCAACGCCTGTGGCAGCGAGGCTGAGGCCGCAGTGCTGGCGCAGTTTCAAGCGGCGGCTAGGGCTGCCGCAGCAGCGGGCTTGGGTGTGAATGCCGGGCACGATTTGAATTTGCACAATCTGCGTGCTTTTGCTGTGGCCATTCCTGAGTTGGATGAAGTCTCTATTGGCCACGCCTTGATTGCCGATGCGCTGGAGCTGGGCATGGCGGGGGCGGTGCAAGCATATTTAAACTGCCTTCAATAACTATGAAAAAATGAGCTGCTCAGGCAGATTTTGCGGCCTAAAAGCCCTAAAACATACTGAAAATTACGCTGAAATGCGCACCAAAGCACGGCGCAGCGCCTTGAGCTGGCTGGCCATCTCTGCATGAGATTTGATGCTGGTATTGGGGCGGTAGCGCAGCGCTTCCAATTGCAGCAGCCAGTCTTGCCAAGCCCGGTTGCCTTGCGCTTGATGCACACGGGCAGCCAATTGCCTTGGGGTTTCGTGCTCTGCGCTGGCTATGCCTTGTTGCGCCAGCCGCGCCCGTGCTGCCGTAAACAGGCGCGACCAGGGATCCATTTGGCGCTTATACCAATAACCCACCAAACCCGCCGCCAGCGCGGCAACTGCCAGCAAAATACCCAAAACCTGCACCAAACTTTGCCAGCTGGGGCTGTTAAACCCCAGTTTTTTCAGCGCATCTAATTGCCGCGTTTGGCTGTAGTTCAACACCCATTGGTTCCAGACATTATTGCTAGCATCCCAAACCCCGCGCAATTTTTGCAGGAAGTTAGTGCCTACCACCGCCCCCACCGCCTGCCCCAAAACTGTGGGCGCGGCGGCCAGGCGGCGCTGTTGCATATCCACCCGCCAAGGCGCAATCGCACCTGTGGGGTCGTAGCGCCGCCAGCCCTGGCCTTGCAGCCAAATTTCGGCCCAAGCGTGGGCGTCGCTATTGCGTACCACCCAATAGCCGTCTAGGGTATTGCGTTCCGCCCCCTGATAGCCGGTGACGATGCGGGCGGGCACGCCCACGGCGCGCATGGCAATCACAAAACTGCTGGCGATGTGCTCGCAAAAACCTTCTTTTTTATCGAACCAGAATTCATCGGCGCTGTGCTGCCCGTATAGCCCTGGATTGAGGGTGTAGCGATAGTTTTCAGCGTGCAGCGTGCTCAGCAAATACTGGGCAAATTGCTGCGCCAGCGCGGTTTTATCAGCCTGGGGCTGCTGTGCTGCGGTTTTTTGCCACCAAGCTTGCGCCCAAGCCACGGTGCGTGGATTACTGCCTGCGGGCAAGCTGGCGAGCTCTTGTTGCCGCCATTTCCCCAATGACAAGTCATAACGGTATTGCACTTGGCTGCTGGCGCGATAGCGCAGCAAATCGCTAGCGGGGCGACGCATCAGCAATTGCAAATCAGGGCTTTGCCAGACTGGGCGTTCGGCTAAATCTTGCAGCGCAATCGGGGCTTCTAAAGCGAATAGCCAAGGGCGATAAGTTGGCTCTAGGGTGACTTCATAACGATAAATTGCGCCCTGACTCTGCACCCCGCCCTGTAACTGATTTGCCAGCAAGCCCAAGGGCGGGCGCGGCGGTAAATTGCTATCCATTTGCCATTTCTGGCCATCAAATTCGCTCAAAACGGGGCCGCGAAAATACATGGCGCTTTTGGGCGGCGCGGCACCATCGAATTTGAGGCGCAAGACGATGCGCTCATCTAGCGCCAAACTGGCGACTTGCCCGACCTGCATGCTGTCTGACAAGCCCGTTTTGCCCGCAGCCTGATCACCCGGTATGCCCCATAGCGGCGCAAAGCGCGGGAACAATACAAACAGCGCCGCCATGATGGGCGCGCCCAGCAGCATCAGCCGGCCTGCGGTTTTAATCGGCACGGCCAGTGGCGGCCTGCCTGCAGGCATATGGGCATTGACCACCGCCGCCAGCAACCCCCACAAGCCCAGCAACATGGCCAAGGCCAGCAGCAGGCTTTGGCCAAATAAAAAGTGGGTGATGATGATGAAAAAACCAAAGAAAAACACCACGAAAGCATCGCGCCGCGCGCGCAGTTCTAAGGTTTTGAGGCAAAGCAGCACCACCGCCAGCGTGACACCACCCTCACGCCCCGTTAGGCTTTTATAGCTCAGCCAAGTGCCCAATATCGCGGCCGTCAGCAGCAACACACGCCAGCCTAGACCGGGCAGCGCTTTATTTTGCCAAGCTAAGACAGCACGCCAAACCAGCACCCCTGCAGCTAGGGCGCTGCACCAAATTGGCAAATGCGCCGCGTGTGGGGCAATCACCCACGCGATCACCGCCAGCAAAAATAAGGTGTCGCGTGTTTCGCGCGGCAGGCTGCCTAGGCGCCGCTGCCAGCGCGCCCAAGGTGAAAAACGGGGAATAGAAAAAATCGCCATGCGCCAAGGATACCTTGGGCGTCCTGTTTTTTCAGCCCGCCCAGCAGCTTTGCACTCGCCTTTTTGCAGATGCGGCCAGCCGAGCTTTTGTGCAAAGCCCGCCTAAAATGCGCACTTATGCAGCGCAGCCCTGAACCTCGCAAACGCTTGCAGCGCCTCTGGCCTGCAGCTTTGCTATTGGCTTTGTTTTTAGCGGCTCTGCTGCCTAGCGCCCTGCGTTTGGCCACTAAAGGCCAAGATGCCATTTGGACGCAGGTGTGTACCCCGCATGGTATGCGTTGGGTCGCGATCGCTGGCGATGTGGCGCAAGATTCAGCCTTTGGCGACGCATCTAGCAGCAAAAGTCAAGCTGCCATGGGCTTGCTCGATTGCCCGCTATGCCTCTTGCAGCACAGCCCTGCCCTGCCGACTATGGATGGCCTGCCGCCCGTCGCTACAGTGCAGTGGCAGGGGCTGCAGCTGCGTTTTGCCTCCGCGCCATTAGCGCCCGCGCCGCTGCTGCGCCACTGGCGCCCACCCTTGCGCGCGCCGCCAGTGTTTTCTCTCGTTTAAAGCTTTTGCCCTATTCGGGCTGTTTTGCGCACTGCTGCGCTTGCGCTGCTGTGGCAGCCATGTCTGGCACTGCTAGCGCCCTATACCCAGTGGTGGTGCGCCCATTTGCGAGAGAAATTCATGAAGTCTTTATTTACCCCCGTGCTGGGGCTGCTGGCCTGTGCGCCAGCACTAGCTGCCAGCGCCCATGCCGTGTCGGCATCCACGACCGCAACGGTCACAACTGCAACGGTAGAAGAGGCGCAGGAAAGCCTGCCCGCGGTCATCGTCAGCGCCCAGCCTGAAGGCTCGGCTTTAGTCATCCAAACCGACCCTAAACAGGCGCGTCAACCCATTCCCGCCATGGATGGCGCCGATATTTTGCGCACCATCAGCGGCTTTGGCGTGGTGCGTAAAGGCGGCGCCGATGGCGACCCAGTGCTGCGCGGTATGGCGGGTTCGCGCTTGGGCATCTTGCTCGATGGCGGCGTGCTGCTAGGCAGTTGCCCGCATCGTATGGATCCGCCCACCGCCTATGTTTTCCCCGATGCCTATGACCGTTTGACCGTCATTAAAGGGCCGCAAAGCGTGCAGTACGGCGGTGGTCATGCGGCGGGTGTGGTGCTGTTTGAACGCCAGCCCGCGCCTGTGGATGCGCCTGCTGGCATCAGCGGCAACGCCAGCCTGACTGCAGGCAGCCATGGCCGCGCCGATGCCATGCTGGATATGCGTTACCAAAGTGCGCCATGGCAGTTGCGCGCCAGTGCCACACATACCCGCGCAGATGATTACGCCGCTGCCGATGGGAACAAGGTGCACAGTGCTTACCAGCGCCATAGCGAGATGGTCAGTGCTGCCTATCGCCCCGATGCCAGTACGCTGGCGGAGCTATCTTGGGTGCATAGCGATGGGGAGGCTGCCTACGCTGATCGCGGCATGGATGGCTCTCAATTTGCGCGCTATAGCACTGGGCTGAAGCTAGAGAAAAAGCAACTGAGCAGCCGCCTACAAGCGCTGCGTTTGCAGCTAGAGCAGCAAAATATTGACCATGTGATGGACAACTACAGCCTGCGCAGCGGCACCATGCCCGCTATGCG
Source organism: uncultured Burkholderiaceae bacterium (assembly GCA_964608575.1). Classification (GTDB taxonomy): domain Bacteria; phylum Pseudomonadota; class Gammaproteobacteria; order Burkholderiales; family Burkholderiaceae_C; genus JAMIFN01. The sequence goes on from CAZSPW010000052.1 coordinate 11,761, forward strand.
CATGGCCAGCAACCCAGCGCAACGCAGCAGCAGTGGCAAACTCAGCGCCACACTTGCCATAGCCGATCACTGGTTGCTGGATATTGGGCTGGATGGACAACAACACCGCCACAGCAGCCGTATGGGCATGGGCGCGATGGCGACGCAAATGATGCAGGCCGCCACGCGCCAAGCCGATGCGGACATCAGCCAATACGGGCTGTACGCCGAAAGCCGTTGGTATGCGGGCTCGCAGCGGCGCTGGATCAGCGGCCTGCGTGCTGATCGCTGGCAAGCGCAGGATAAACGCAGCCCTATGGCCGCAGTCAGCGCAGGGCAAAAACGGCAAGAATGGCTGGGCAGCGGCTTTGTCCGGCTAGAGCAAGATTTCAGCCACGCTGACGGCAAGGGGCAGTGGTATATCGGTCCGGGCTACACGGAACGCGCGCCTGATTATTGGGAATTGCTGGGCACAGGCAAACAAAGCGCCAGCAGCAACAGCGCCTTCGGCACGCGCAGCGAAAAAACCTTGCAACTGGATGCTGGGCTACAGGCGCAATACGGCTGGGGCGGGCTGCATTTGGCCGCTTTCGCCAATCGTGTGCGCGATTACATCCTGATCGATGGCGACCGCACCGATGTGCGTTTTGGCAAAACCCCATCGGGCATGGGCGGGGCCTTGCCACAAGTGGTGCGCAATGTGCAAAGCCGCAGCCTGGGGCTGGAGGCAGGTGTGGATTACCGCTTTAGTCCGCAATGGCAGGGCGAGGCGACCTTGGCTTGGGTGCGTGCCCGCAATCTCAGCGATGGCCAGGCCATGCCACAAATTCCACCGCTGGAGCTCAAGCTCAGCGCCCGCTACACCCAAGGGCCTTGGCAGGCTGGGGTGTTGTGGCGCTTGGCTGCCGCGCAAACGCGTGTAGCACCGGGCAAGGGCAGTATTGCTGGGCTCGATAGCAGCGCCACGGCGGGTTTTGGCGTGCTCTCGGTACATGGCAGTTACGCCATCACGCCGCAATGGCGCTTGGACGCGGGCATAGACAATTTGCTGAACAAAGCCTATGCAGAACACCTGTCCAAAGCGGCAACCCCACTGCCAGGTTATGCCGCCAACGGGAAAATCCCTGAGCCTGGGCGCACACTTTGGCTGAAAACTGCATACAGTTTTTAGTCTTTAATCAACCTGATTTTTGCAAAAATTCATAGCTGCTCAGGCAGATTTGACGGCCTAAACGGCCGAAATCATACCCAAAATCAGGTTTGGGCGGCGCGTTCTTGCTCTAGGCGCGCCGTCACATCGCGCGCCATGGCCACTGCGCCTATGGGCACGCCTGCATCGTCTTTCACTAAGGCGAAAGACATCTCTACATAGCATTTCCTGCCGGATTTGGTCAGCGCCCGTGTCAGCGTCGCGTGACCATGCAATTTCAACTGCTGGGTTTGCATGGCCGCATGCCAACCGCGCCAATGGCCTGCACGCAAATGCTCGGGGATGATCAAATCCAGGTTTTGGCCGACGGCCTCAGCCGCGCTCCAGCCAAATACGCGCTCGGCAGCGGCGTTCCACAGGGCAATGCGCCCATCGCGTGCGGCGTAAATCAGCGCATCGGCCGCTTGCGCTAGGACTCGTTGCGCTATATCTGCTGTTCCCGTATTCACCATCGCCCCTTTTTTGACTTGCCTTTGAGCTGCTGTGCGCAGCCATTGAACAGGATTTGAGCTTGGATTGTCTATGCAGGCTTGCGGCTGCAAGCCCAAACTGCCGCTTTGCCAACAAGAGGGACAAGGTTTTTACAGCCAGCTTGCCGCTGCTATCTACAGACTCGCGCCGCCTGTGCCTATCTGCATGGAGCCATTAGGCGCAGTGCTGCTATCTGACAGCAGGGAAAAGCGCATCAAGGTGCGCTGTCTTGCCAGTGCGTGATCCACGATAGGTAGTGGGTAGTCTAGGCCTAGGCGCAAGCCGCAGGCCGCTAGTGCCGCTGGCTTCATCGCCGCGGGGAAGTGAATGTGTGCATCAGGCACACGCGCCAGTTCAGGCACATAGCGGCGAATGAACTGCCCCTGAGGATCAAAGCGCTGCGACTGCGTGATGGGGTTAAAGATGCGGAAGTAGGGCTGGGCATCGCAGCCCGTAGAGGCCGCCCATTGCCAGCCGCCATTATTAGCGGCCAAGTCATAGTCATTCAGGTGCTGGGCAAAAAAGCGTTCGCCACGGCGCCAGTCAATACCCAAATCCTTGGTCAAAAAGCTAGCCACCAACATGCGTAGGCGATTGTGCATATAGCCTGTTTGCAGCAACTGACGCAAGGCCGCATCAACCAGAGGGTAACCCGTGCGCGCTTGGCACCAAGCCTGCCACAGCTCGGGCGC